>JAFAWJ010000231.1 GCA_019242065.1 Chloroflexota bacterium | reverse complement strand
TTTTTCATAACCGTCTCGCCGCCGCTCTTACTGGCGACTTCTCATGTACAAGGGATCCAGTGGACGGCGCACGAGTCACCCTGGTACTCGGACGTGTGGTTAAGTTGATTTGGGCGGAGCCCGCGCATGCGCGGGCTCCCCGAGGGGCGCATGCGCCCCTCGGCCCAGCGGCACATGTGCCGCTGGGTGCTGACGCAACGGGTCAGGGGGCCTGCGGCCCCCCGCCGCCAGTCGCTGCGCTCCTTCCCGCGGCGACCCCCCGCGACGTGCTAACCGCGACTGGTGAGTCGCCAACCGACGTCAATCGCGCGGAAGCCGCTCATTCCTCACTGACGTTGGCTCCCCTCCTGGCGGACAACTGAGTGACCTGAACACACCCTCGTTTACCACACTCCTTGTTTATAACCCCCATTTACACCGACCCCCTGCAACAACTTCTGTTTACAAAACATCCCCATCTACAACGGTGTCGACGGCGCGAATGCCGCCACCCGCCCATATCACCTGCGAAGAACCTTCGGTCCTAACAACCACACCAGCAGCCCAGACCCCGGTTGCAGGCCCTCGCCAATCTCGAGCCGCGCCACTCCGCCTTTGCGAAATTCGACATGCACCTGGCGCGTATCTCCCGTCAGCAGATACGAGACAAGCTCGTGCATGCTCGGCTCGTGCCCGACCAGCGCCACGGCCGATGCGCGCGCGTACGGCTGCACCGCCTGCAGCATGCCCGGCACCGGCGCACCCGCCTCCAGCGCGGTACACACCGTCGGCGCCGGCCAGCGCGACTCGGCGGCCAGCAGCTCCGCCGTCCGCCACGCGCGGCTGTACGGACTGCTCAGCACGACGTCTACCGGCGACACCAGCTCCGCCAGCCCACGCGCCGCGCGCCGAAAGCGCTTTTCGCCCTCCGCCGTCAGCGGCCGATCTCGATCGTCGGGCCAGCGCCTCGCATCTGCGTCATACGCGATGCCATGGCGTACCAGGTACAGGTCCATACCGGCTTACGGTAACTCCAACAGCGAGGCCGCCTCGAACGTGGCCATATCCTGCACCAGCGGCTCGATCATCTCGCACAGGGTGCGGAACACGTCGGCCACCGGCGCCCGCGCGTCGACGGTGATGAACACATGCTCCACCGCCAGACGCCGGAACTCCGCCAGCAACCGCGTCTGGTGCTCCACGAAATTACGGTACACGTCCGGACCAGGCAGATAATCCTGCCCGGATTCCCAGTAGTCGAAGCCGGTGGTGCTCAACACACGTGGCACCAGGTGATCGATGTCAATATCCAGGTACACCACGAGATCCGGCACCAGCGCGAACGCATACAGGTTCTCGATCCACTCCGCCGACAGACCCCGCACCCGTGCCCGGGCCATCAGCGAAAACACGTAGCGATCCACCAGTGCCACCATCCCGGCGCGCAACGCTGGCAGAATCTGGCGCTCCAGGCGATCGGCAAAGTCCGTCGCATACAGCAAGTTCAGCGTGAGCGGATCCAGCGTGTTGCCGCGCTTGGCGCGCTCGATCCCCCGCCCCGCCAGCTCCGACCGCCGCAGTCCAGTATTGACCACCGCGTACCCACGTGACTCCAGCCAGTCCTTCAGCAGAGAGACCTGCGTCGAGCGGCCCACGCCGTCGGTACCTTCGATGACAATCAACCGTCCGGGCAGCACGCTGTCCTGCATGCCGGGTGACGGCGCACCATAAAAACGCGGAGCCGTCATGCGTCCTCCGGCTCCGCCAGCTCGCGGTTGTCGGCCTGGCGCGGCTCGAGACGTCCGCCGACCAGCGCCGGATTCGGCAGCCGCACGGCCCCCTCCAGGTACGGCCGCACCATCTCGCGCATGCGCTGCTGCTGATGCACCAGACTCTCGGTCGCGTCCATGCGCGCCAGACCGAACTCCGCCACCAGGCACTCGTACTCCTGGCGGATCAGTCCCTGGAAGCGACGGAACGACTCGTACGGATCGCTGCTCAGCCCCAGGTCCAGTCCCGCCTCGTAGAACTTCAGCTCCGGCCGGCCCACCGTAATGCGGCGCATCGCCTCCTCGAGCGGCACGTCGAAATAGAACGCCAGCGTTGGCGGTACCGCGAACGAGTACAGGCGCCGCAGCCAGGTGCGGTTGACGCCGCGCACCGCGTCGCGGGCATAGGCGGTATACACGTAACGATCCGCCAGCACGACCGCGCCCGACTGCAGCGCTGGCAGGATCTGGCTGTAGGTGCGACTCGCGAAGTCCGCGGCGTGGATCAGGCTGAACGACATCGGCGACAACAACTGTTGTCGCTTGCCTTGACGCGTAATGCCTTTGACGATTGGCGACGAGTTCCACTCACTGAAGATGACCAGGTAGCCCTGGTTCACCAGCCACTTGCGGAGCAGGTCCAGCTGGGTGCTTTTGCCCGAGCCGTCGATGCCCTCGACGATGATCAGCCGACCGGGGAGCCGCTCCTGCGTTTCGGTGTGCGGGACGTCAGTCGGCTCGGAGAGTGCCCCCGTCTCGATCGATCGAGGTGCCAAAGGCCCGCTCGGCGCGGAGCGTCGGCGTCTCGAGCGGCCAGTCGTCAACGACTGGCGCAGCCAGGACAACATGACCGTTGGTGCGTTCAAGCGAGATCCTCTCCGGGTCGTCGCTACCGTACCGCACCAGGGCGTCCGCCAGTGCAACGCCCGCGGCGATCTGCTCGACCAGCGGCTGGTCCGCCGCGCTCAGCAGCGGCGCGTAGCCCTTGACGGTCGCTTCGCGCTCACCCACGGCGTAGATGGCAGCCGCGATCAGCGCCAGCACGCGATGCGTGAAGCCGTCCAGGTTGGCATCGCACACGATGCGCGCCGAGTGCTCGTGGCGGCGGTAATAGTCGATGCTGGCCCCGATGTCCAGCAGCCGCGCCGCGGCCGACGCGGCCAGCAGCACTTCGGCCGACGCGCCCGGTCGCAGCTTGCCCATCATGCGCTGCGTCAGCAGCATGCGCCGCTCGGCGCGCGCCGCATCGTAGGCCGTGAAGCGCGCATCCAGTGCCGAGACCGCCACGCTCTGGACCTGCTCCACGCTGGCAGCTTCTTCGGTCACACACTTCAGCGCAATACCCTCGCGCAGTCCGTAGCCGGCCACGGTCAGCTCGGTGGCCAGCAGCCGATCCATCACCGCCTGAACCACCAGGCTGCCGCCGACGATCGAGTCGGCACGATCGCCGTTCAGCCCGGGGATCAGCGCGCGACTGCTGGCAGGCATGCCCGAGAGGAGCGAGGCGACGCCGTCGAGGCGGCGGCGGTCCAGGACATACGCGTGCAGCCGTGAGATCGGATAGCTGCTGCGCATGCGTCGGTCGACCTTGCCGAGATTGCGGATCGTGCCGCCGGTGCCCACCATCCGCTCGTCGGGTCGCAGCAGCGGAATACCGGCCTGCGCCAGCGTCGTATGCACGTGCTCCCGCAGCGCTCGCATTTCACCACGGGTCGGCGGGTCTGACCTCAGAAACCGATCGCTCAAGCGCAGCGCGCCGAGCGGCAGGCTCCACGAGCGCTCGAGCTTGCGTCCACAGAAGTGGACGAGCTGAAGGCTGCCGCCGCCGACATCCAGGACGATGCCGTCCTCGACGGGCAGGCCGTGGACGGCGCCCAGGAAGCCGAAGCGCGCCTCCTCGTCGCCGTTGGCGATATCCACCGGGATGCCCAGCTCCTCGCGGGTGCGTTCGATGAACGCTTCGCCGTTGGTCGCCTCGCGCACGGCCGCCGTGGCGACCGCCATGGTGCGTTCGGCACCGCTGCTGGTGGCCACGGCGACGAACCCGCGCACGATGCGCAGCGTGCGCGCGATCGTTTCGGGACTGAGCTCGCCGTCGCGCGCCACGTCGCGTACCAGGCGCAGCGGACTGCGAGCGTCGCCCAGGACGTCCAGGTGGGCCGCGCCGCGCACGCGCGCAACCAGCACCCGACCGCTATTGGAGCCGATGTCGATGACGCCGAGGGTCTGGCCAGGCATATTCGGGCAACTACTCCGTGAATACGTACCCGACGCCGCGGACGGTCTGAATGCGGCGCGGAGCGCCCGGGTCCACCTCGATCTTGCCGCGCAGCCAGCGCACGTGGACGTCGACGGTGCGCGTGTCGCCGACGTACTCGTAGCCCCACACGTTGCGCAGCAGCGTCTCGCGCGTTTGCAGCTGGCCAGGGTGTCGCATCAGGTACACCAGCAGGTCGAATTCACGCCGCTTGAGCTGCAGCTGCACGTCGTTGCGCGAGACGCGATGCGCGCCCACGTCCACCAGCAGATCACCGGAAGTCAGCTGCACGGGCACATCGCGGACCGCGGTGCCCATGTCCGCGCGCCGCAGTTGAGCTTTGACGCGCGCCAGCAGCTCGTGCATGCTGAACGGCTTGGTGAGGTAGTCGTCGGCGCCGACCTCGAGGCCGACGACCCGGTCGATCTCTTCGTCGCGAGCCGTCAGCATCAGGATCGGGACGTGCGCCACGGCCGGATTCAGGCTTTCGGCGCGCACGGCGCGGCACAGGTCGAGGCCGTCGAGGCCCGGCAACATCAGGTCGAGGACGACGAGCTCGGGCGGGTTGCCGCGGATCATGTCCAGGGCCTGGGCGCCGTTGGTCGACAGCCGCACGTCGTGCCCCGCCCGCACGAGATTGTAGCGCAGGGTTTGAAGGAGGGATTCTTCATCTTCGACAACGAGGATCTGCGCCATCCCGCTATGCCACCGTAATCAGCCCTGGGTTAACCGTACGTAAATCCAAGGTAATGTCTTCGTCGTTTTCAGTGCTCGGCCTGCCAGCATCCGTGTGCCAACACGCGTGAGCTCGTCTGTCGACAGTCACCCCCGTCGTATCTCGACTGACCGCCGACACGCGGCGAAGAGTGAGCGATTCGACCAGACCGAACACGGAAAGAGTTGTGTGGCGACAACGTGGCAGACCCGATCCCTCGTGAGAGGGTGAAGGAACTCTTTGACTGCGCGGATGTCACGACGACGGAAGCCGCTGGCTCACCGCCCCGTCAGCTCGGCCACCACCGGCGCCATGCTCTCAATTGCCGCCCCAGGGATCACGGGATACGAAATGTCCCACCGCTCGCGATTCGCCAGCAGCTTGTCCACGATCGTCGCCCGGCTGCCGACCAGCGTGCCGGGCATCGCCTGCACGACGTCCACCGACGTCCGCATCTGCTCCGCCAGCTGCTCCACCACCCCCGCCACGTCATCCGTGAATCGCGGAATGCTCAGCGAGCTCAGCTCCAGCCGCGCGTAGCGTTCGCCTGCCGCCTCACGCACGATGTCCATCTGCTCGGCCATCGTCAGCCCCAGCCCGGGATTCCCCGCGGTACTGACGCCCACCGACGGCCGATCCGGAAAATTCAGGATCTCCGCCTCGCGCGCCGCGAGCGTCAGCATGCGCCGCCCCGCCGCGCCAATCATGATCGGCGGTCCCGGCTGCTGCACCGGCCGTGGCTGCCCTTCAAGCCCCTCAACCTGGTAGTAGCGCCCGTCGAAATCCACCTCGCCGCCCGCAAAGAGCGACTTGATGATGTGCACTGCCTCCTCGAGCTTGCCCACCCGCATACCCGCGGGCTCAAACGTCAGCCCGGCCTTCTGATAATCGGCCGGATTCCAACCCGCGCCGATACCCAGCTCCAGCCGCCCACCCGTGAGCACGTCCACCGTGGCGGCTTCCTTGGCCGTCGCCGCTGGATGGCGAAAGTCGTTGTCGAGCACGAACGTGCCCACTCGCAAGTGGCTGGTCACGCTGGCCGCCGCCACCAGCGCCGGCAGCGGCGCGAGTTGGCGGCCAAAGTGGTCAGGAATCAGCAGGGTCGAATAGCCGAGGTCCTCGACCTTGCGCGCCAGGTCCAGCCACTCAGCCGCGCTCTCGGCACGACTGAGCAGCACACCAAAACGAAAGGCTCTGGCGCTCAACGCGCGCCGGTCGCGGTGAACTCCGTGCGGCGCGAGGTCGTCGCATCCCACCAGTTCGCGTCACGTGGCAGCAGCACGCCGCCCGACCGCTGGCGGTAGAGTTCGGGATTGTCGACGCCTGGTGGCGTCACGCCCTGCTCCAGCGCGTGCGCGGCGTTGATCATCCGCCGCCGCGTCCGAATGATCAGTGAATCGGTGGTCCCCAGATGCTCCGACTCGCGGTCGTAGATGGGACCCATCGACTCGGTGACCGCCATGTCCTGCTGGCGAATGCCCGGGATGCCGGTGTAGCTGCGCATCTCGCGCTGCGCCTGGCGGTCGATGAAATAGTCGTTTTCCATCGCCTGGTGCAGGTTGAAGCGGCCGTACCAGTCCGTGGTGTTGGGTTTGTACTCCGACGTCGCGCGCGGGGTCGGCCGCCGTGCCTCGGAGCCCTGCGCTTCGGGTGGCAGGTCCTCGGGGTTGATCAGACCACGGGTGATCTCCCAGTGCAGCGTGTGCTCGTCGTCCATCGGCACGTACGCCGCGAAGCGCGTCACCTGACCCATGATCCCGCCCGGGATCATCGCGTAGAACGGAAACAGCATGTGGGCGATGCGCCAGTAATAGGTGTCCTCGGTCGCCGGCCGGTACGCCCCGTACGATGTGCCGTACGGCGTGTCGATCACCGCAAAGCGCGGCGCGGGCGTGCGCGCAATGAAATAGTCGAAGGTGCCCGGCCTGGTCTGGTCGACGCGCGTGGCGCCTGCGTGCAGGAACGCCTGGTGGACCGTGTCCATCTCGCCTTCCCAGCCCTGCATCCAGTTGCACGGCCGATGAAGGATTGACACAACCGTGTCATGCTCGGGCAGCATGTTGGCCTCGAAGTCGGGCAGCGGTGGCGGCACGCTTCGGGGGCCCATGTACGCCCAGACCACCCCGCCGCGCTCGCGCGTCGGGTACGCCGTGGGCTTGACTTTAGATTTGAAGTCGGACTCGGCGGGCTCGTTGGGCATGTCGACACACGTCCCGTCGACGTCGAACTTCCAGCCGTGATACACGCAGCGCAGGCCGGCTTCCTCGTTGCGGCCAAAGAACAGCGACGCGCCACGGTGCGGGCAGTTGTTCTGGATCAGACCCACCCGTCCGTCGGTGGCGCGAAAGCCGATCAGGTCCTCGCCGAGCAGCCGCACGCGCAGCGGCGCCCCGTCGGGTTCGGCCAGCTCGTCGGAGCGGATGGCCGGCAGCCAGTATTCGCGCATGAGGTTGCCCATCGGTGTGCCCGGCCCGATGCGGCACAGGTACTCGTTTTCGGCTTGGCTGAGCATAGCTTGATAGTAGGCGCCCGACCCACTCCTTGAAACATTGACACGCCTGTGGTAACGTTGAGCCTGTCACAGCCGATGCAGGAGACTCTTACCGTCCAGGAGGCTGCCGTCACCACGGGCTGGTCCGCCCGCATGCTCCGCTATCTCGAACGCGTCGACCTGGTGGTGCCGCCCCGCACGCGCGGCGGGTACCGCCTGTATGGTGCCCCCGAGCTGCAGCGTCTGCGCACGCTGCGCGAGCTGCTCGACCAGCACCACCTCGGCCTGTCCGATGTCGCCTTCGCCAAGCGCTTGCGCGATGACCCTCAGCTCTCAGCCTCCGTCCAGGCCTGGCTCCAGGCCCGGCCCAGTCGCCCCCAGACCGTGCCCAGCTCGGACTGGCTGCGTTTCGAGCAGGACAAGTGCCGCCGGCTCCTCGCCGCCGCCGCGGCCTGACGTGACCCTGCCATCTCACCGTTCGCATAGGAGACAATGCTCCCCATGACCATCGCCCCGTCCGCTCCCACTCAGCCAGCGGTCGACTACAAGGTCGCCGACATCGGGCTCGCCGAGTTTGGCCGCAAAGAGATCACGCTCGCCGAGCACGAGATGCCCGGCCTGATGGGCCTGCGTCGCGAGTTCGCCGACGCCCAGCCCCTCAAGGGCGCCCGCATCTCGGGTTCGCTGCACATGACGATCCAGACCGCCGTGCTGATCGAGACGCTGGTCGCCCTCGGCGCCGAGGTGCGCTGGGCCTCCTGCAACATCTTCTCGACGCAGGACCACGCCGCGGCCGCGATTGCCAAGGCCGGCGTGCCGGTCTTCGCCTGGAAGGGCGAATCGCTCGACGAATACTGGTGGTGCACCCAGCAGGCGCTGACCTGGCCCGACCACAACGGCCCGACGACGATCCTCGACGACGGTGGCGACGCCACGATGCTGGTGCTGCGCGGCGTCGAGTACGAAGAGGCCGGCAGCGTCCCGAATCCTGACGAGGCCCCCTCGGAGGAGTTCCAGGTCTTCCTGCGCCTGCTGCAGCGCTCGCTGGCCACCGACCCCAACCGCTGGACGCGGTGCTCCGCCGACATCCTCGGCGTCTCCGAAGAGACCACCACTGGCGTGCATCGCCTGTACGACCTGCAGGCCAAGGGCAAGCTGCGCTTTCCGGCCATCAACGTCAACGACGCGGTCACCAAGAGCAAGTTCGACAACCTGTACGGCTGCCGCCACTCGCTGCTGGACGGCATCAACCGCGCGACCGACGTCATGCTGGCGGGCAAAGTCGCCGTCATCTGCGGCTATGGCGACGTCGGCAAGGGCTGCGCGGCCTCACTGCGCGGCCAGGGCTGCCGCGTGATCGTCACCGAGATCGATCCCATCTGCGCGCTACAGGCGCTGATGGAAGGCTATGAGGTCCGTACGGTCGAGGACGTGGTCGAGACGGCCGACGTGTTCGTCACCGCCACCGGCAACAAGGACATCATCACCGCCGACCACATGTCGCGGATGAAGCACCAGGCCATCGTCGGCAACATCGGCCACTTCGACAACGAGATCGACATGGCCGGCCTGACGCGCACCCCTGGCATTCGCCACGACAACATCAAGCCGCAGGTCGACGAGTGGACCTTCCCCGACGGGCACGCCATCATCGTCCTGTCCGAAGGTCGTCTGCTGAACCTCGGCAACGCGACGGGGCACCCGTCGTTCGTGATGTCCAACTCGTTCTCGAACCAGGTCCTGGCGCAGATCGAACTGTTCACCCGCCACGACCAGTACGAGAACCAGGTGTACGTCCTGCCCAAGCACCTGGACGAGAAGATCGCCCGGGTCCACGTCGAAGCCCTGGGCGCCCACCTGACCACCCTGCGCGACGATCAAGCCGAGTACATCAACGTCGGCGTGGACGGCCCCTACAAGTCCGACCACTACCGCTACTAGGCTGTGCTTTGGGCGGAGCCCGCGCATGCGCGGGCTCCGCCCAACCCCAAACAAGTACCCTCTAACCGTGGAGCTCCTCGACCACACCCCTGACCAGTTCGGCGGCATCCTCGTCTCCGGCGAGCACCTGCCCGACCAACCAGACGACTTCCAGGCCCGCCTGCGCCTGTCGATGGATACCTGGCGCTCCGAAGGCCGCCGTCTGATCTGGCTGGACGTCCCCCGCCAGCAGGCGCAGCTCATCCCGATCGCGACCGCCCACGGCTTCCTCTTCCATCACAGCGACGAGGACGAGCTGACGATGGTCTGCCGTCTGGTCGAAGGCGCCTTCGTGCCCATGCACGCGACGCATTACATCGGCGTCGGCGGCGTCGTCATCAACGAGCGTGAGGAGCTGCTGGTCGTCTGCGAGCGCCACAGACGCACCGCACAGCCGTACTACAAGCTGCCCGGCGGCGCCCTCCAACCTGGCGAACACCTGGTCGACGCCGTGCTGCGCGAAGTCCTGGAAGAAACCGGAGTGAACGCGAAGTTCGAAGCCCTGGTGTGCTTCCGTCATTGGCACGGCTACCGCTACGGCAAGTCCGACATCTATTTCGTATGCCGCCTGTCGCCGCTCAGTCAGGACCTGACCATGCAGGCCGAAGAGATTGAAGAGTGCTTCTGGATGCCGGTGGCCGAGTACTTCGCCTCAGAGCTGGTCAGCGTGTTCAACAAGCGTATCGTGCGGGCGGCACTGACCAGCCCGGGCGTCACCCCAGAGTGGATCGACGGTTACGGCGATCCCGCTCGCTACGAATTTTTCATGCCCGCGGGCGAAGCCGGCTCCGGCGCCTGAGTACCACTAGCGGTACTCGGTGATCCGCTCGAATTGCTTGTGGAAGGTGTCGCCGAGAATTTCGGCCAGCCGCTCCTCCTCCATCGCGCGATGCTCGCGCGCTTTGGCCGCGACTTTGTCCGCGATCTCGGCCGGAATCACCGTGATGCCGTTTTCGTCGCCGTGCAGCAGGTCGCCCGGCCGCACCTCCATCCCGTCGATGTTGACGGTGGCACCCACGTCATAGATGCTCGGCCGCCCGTGCGCGACCACCAGACCACGACCGAAATAGTGGAATCCACCCAGGGCGTTGATCTCGCGAATGTCGCGGAGGCCACCGTTGGTCACCAGGCCCACGGCGCCGACGCGCTTCATGGTGGTCGCCATCATCTCGCCGGCGTGGCACGACAGGTTGATCCGCGACGGATCACCATCATCGCCAATGACGACCACCGCTGGTAACGGCTGCATCGTGTAGATGGCCCGATACAGGTCGGCGTGCTCGCGACGGTCCTTGTCCTCGGTCGTGCTGTCGCCCCGGCATGTGACGGCGTAGCCGAGCATGAAGCCGGCGTCAGGCGTCAGGCAGCGGACGTTCGAGCCACAGTAGCCAGAGACACGCGGCCGAATGCTGAAGTACTCGATAGCGTTGGCAATCGTTGGGCTGTCGATAGCCCGGAGCTCGTCCAGTTGCTCGGTGCTGAGCTGCACATTGGCGACCATGATCGCCAGACAGCTTACTCCGCGAGCGCGTACCTGACCCGATCGGCGCTGTCGATGGCGGACACCTGCCCGAGGCGCTCCAGAAACCGCAGCCGCGCCAGCACCAGGCTCACCTCGTAGCGCGTGGCAATCGGCCGACGATCGCGCAGGGCGCTGAGCGTGAGCAGTTCGTAGGCGCTGGCCGGGCCATGCCGCAAGTGATTGACGATCACGTCCAGCTGGTGCTGGATTTCCACGTTGATCTGGTCCAGCCGCTGGCGCAGGTGATGGAACGGCCGGCCGTGGCCAGGCAGAACGGTCTGAACGGTTTTCGACCTGAGTTTGTCGACGGAGGCCAGGTAGTCGCCTAGCGGATTATCGTGCTGGGCGTTGCGCACCGAGACCGGTGCTGGCGCGCGACGCATCACGTGGTCCGTGGTGAACAGCAAGCCGCGGTTGGGCTCGTGTAAACAGATCAGTCCGGGTGTATGGCCCGGGCACCACACGACGTGCAGGTCCAGGTTGCCCCAGCGCAACTGCTCGCCATCCTCGAGCAGACGCGTCGGCTCGGGCCAGACGAAAGAGCGCCACGCCGCGCTGCGCGGTCCGCCGTCTTCGGGCAGGCCGTGGCGCTTGAGGAACGCCTCGTCGAAGGCCTGGTCACGGCCCTCGGTGGTCTCGATCCGGTGTGCCAGGACCTGTCCGCCGTTGTCGAGAATGGCCTGGGCCGCGCCGACGTGGTCGGTATGGCCGTGGGTGACGAGCAGGCCACGCACGTCGCGATCGAAGTCGTAGCCGAGGGTCTGGATGCCCGCGCGCAGCGTGGCCTGGGCGAGCTCTGAGGCGAAGCCGCCGTCGATGAGAAAGAGCCCGTCGGCGCTGATGCTGACATACGCATTGACCGGCGAGCCATCCTGCAGGGGCAGGGGAATTCCAAAAAGGTCGTCGTCGAGACGCTCAGGGTCGTACGAGAACTGCTTGTGGCCACTCACGGATGCCTACAGCGTAGAGAATCGCGGGCTTGCGCACGCAACTTCCAATGTCGAGCGTGACCCGCTGCGCTGCACTGGCCCTGTCAAACCCATGGGTGTGTGGGGTGGAGAGTCCACATTGGCCCTGTCAAACCATGGGTGTGTGGGTGGAGGGTCCACATTGGCCCTGTCAAACCCATGGGGTGGTGGGTGGAGGGTCCACAAGTCACGTCCAGGGACCCCTCACGGGAACGGTGTTCGACAGCACCCGACGGTTCACGTCGAGACCTCCTCACTGGAAGTGAAAAGTTTGTCTTTACATTCGGATGGAGCGCAGCGGGTCACCCCAACCGCCAGGGGTCGTAGTCCACCTCGAGCGCCTCCTGGCTCGGCCTCTGCCCCTCAGGCACGTGCCGCAGGTTCACGCGAATGCGCGTCCACGTCTGCGACCGCCCCCGCATCCCATCCACCAGAACGTCATTCGGCTCGAGCAGCGCCCAGATGTCCGCATGCCGCGCCCGCCACCGCTCCAGCCCCGCCATTGCCTCCGCCTGCGTCGCCGCGCGCGCCACCTCGATCAGCGGCGCGGTCGTCCGCCGCCGCCCAGTCGGCCCCGCGTCCTTGCCCGGCGCCGGCGCAGGCACCACCGCCGACCGCGACCCACCAGCAGGCGGCTCCTCTGCCCCAGCAGCAGACTGCCGCGCCGCCAGCTCCAGCAGCGGCTCGAGCGACCCCACCGCGTCGTCGATCCCCTCACCCGGATCCCCAATCTCGAAATAGCGCGCCGGCACCGTCGCAAGCGTGAACAGCGACGGGTCGGACCCCGCGACTTCGTCCCACGCCAGCGGCGCCGACACCCGCGCCTCAGCCGTCGGCCGCACCGAGTACGCCGAGGCCGTGGTGTGGTCGCGCGCATTCTGGTTGTAGTCGACAAAGACGCCGTGGCGTTCTTCCTTCCACCACTTGCTGGTCGCCAGCTCCGGCACCCGCCGCTCGACCTCGCGCGCCATGGCCAGCGCGGCGCGCCGAACCTCGGCAAACGTCCAGCGCCGCTCGATGCGGCAAAACACGTGGAACCCGCGCGAGCCGGACGTCTTGGGCCAACCACGCAAGCCAAAGTCCGTCAGCACATCGCGAATCACGAGTGCCACCTCGCGCACCTGCGGCCAGGCCACCCCGCGCACGGGATCCAGGTCCACCCGTAGCTCGTCCGGGTGGTCCAGGTCGTCGGCACGCACCGGGTGCGGATTCAGATCCAGGCAGCCCAGGTTGACGACCCAGATCAGTTGCGCCGCGTTACGCACCACGATTTCAGCCGCGGTGCGACCCGACGGATAGCTGAGCTCGACGGTCTCGATCCACTCCGGACGTGAATCCGGCGCCCGCTTCTGAAAAAATGGCTCCGCGTCAGCGCCGTTGACGAAGCGCTTGAGCGCCATCGGGCGACCGTCGACACCGCGCAGCGCCCCGTCGGCGACGGCCAGGTAATAATTGACCAGGTCCAGCTTGGTGTGCCCCGTGCTGGGGAAGAACACCTTGTCTGGATTGCTGATGGCTACGTCGCGGCCGTCGATCTCCAGGACGACATTGCGCTTCGGCAAGCTTGCAACACGCTACACAGGATGGAACGTCCCGTACTGCTGCGAGAAGTACAGCAGCGGTCGACCCTCCGACGTGCGCGCCTCTTCGACCAGCCCGACCACGATGGCATGATCGCCGCTGATGAAAATCTGATTGGTCAAACACTCGACGTGCGCCAGCGCCTCGGGAATGAGCGGCACGTGCAGGGTCTTGCCTTCTTCGAACGTGGTGGTGCCCGTCTTTTCCAAGCCGCGGGTGGCAAAGAGCGACGCGACCGCGGCCTGCGTGTCCTTCAGCAGGCTCACGCCAAAGGCGTGGCTGGACACCATGGACGTGTAGCTGCCGGTGCTGTGCTGGATCGCGAACATCACCAGCGGTGGTTCGAATGACAGCGTCACGAAGGACGACGCGGTCAGGCCGACGACATTGTCGGTGGTGCGGTCGTACGCCGCCACCACGGAAACCGCGCCGGCCGCGGAGCGACCGATCTGTCGGTAGAGGTCCCCCGAGATTGGCACGACTGTGTCATCCTATCGCGCGTATGAACATCCTTGCCGTTGACGTGGGCGGCTCTCATGTCAAGGTGCTCGCCACGGGTCAGACCCAGCCCCGCCGGATAGTCTCGGGGCCCCAGATGGGCGCCGCGGCAATGGTGCAGGGCGTCAAAGCCATCACCGATGACTGGACATTCGACGTCGTGTCGCTCGGCTACCCCGGCCAGGTGGTCCACAACCTGCCAGCTCACGAACCAGCCAACCTGGGTCGCGGCTGGACCGGCTTCGACTACCCGGCCGCGTTTGCTCGCCCGGTGCGCATCATCAACGACGCCGCGATGCAGGCGCTCGGCAGCTACGAGGGCGGCCGGATGCTGTTCATCGGCGTCGGCACGGGCCTGGGCTCGGCCATGATCGTCGACGGACAGCTCGAGCCGATGGAGCTGGGCCACCTGCAATACAAGAAGAAGCTCACCTACGAGGACTACGTCGGCGAGCGTGGGCTGCTGCGGCTGGGCAAGAAAGCCTGGCGGCGCGAGGTGTACGCGGTCATCGACGCGTTTCGTGCCGCGCTGCAGCCTGATTACATCGTGCTGGGCGGCGGCAACGCCAAGCTGATCAAGGTATTGCCACCTGACGTGCGCATGGGTAACAACGCGAACGCGTTTATCGGTGGGTTCCGGTTGTGGGACGACGTAACCACCGCCGAGGCGGGCCCCAACGCCGCCGCCCCCTATCCGGACCGGGCCGAGCTGATCAAGCCGATCCCCGGGGAGGCGCCGGGCGACGACGATCATCCCGCTGGGACAGACGCATGACCACGGTAGTCGAACGACCCGCCTGGCGGGCGCTCGCCGCCCACCACACGCAGGTGCGCGAGGTCCATCTGCGCCAGTTGTTCGCCGACGATCCCCAGCGTGCCGAGCACTTTTCCGTCGACGCCCTGGGCCTGTACTTCGACTACTCCAAGCACCGCGTCACCCGCGACACCATCCGCCTGCTGCTTCAACTGG
>JAFAWJ010000221.1 GCA_019242065.1 Chloroflexota bacterium | reverse complement strand
TCGACGTCTTCGACGAGCACCTTCGGGTCATCACCGAACAGGCACGGCTTGTCGTCGAAGCACTTCGCCGCCCGAGCACGCGTGGGAGAACCGCAAATCCCCAGTAGCCCGTCAGCGACCGAGACGACGCCGCAGTGTGGACGCGCGTGTCCGTGGAGGAGAAGCGGCGCGTCGCAAGAATGGAGTGCCGCCGCGAGATTCGTTCGGGAGACTGTGCCGCTACGGCCGAGTCCCGCCAGTGGCCCGCTCAACTTGCCGTCGACGAACGTGACCGAGCGGATGCGTCGATCAGGTTCACGCCACCCGCGGATTTGTTTGACCAGCAGCCACGTAAGCGTCTCGAGAGTGTCCGCGGTCAGAAGGCCCAGCGCGACCGGTCGACCGATGCAACGCTCGCAGCTCGACCTGACCGCATCGATGAACTCTCGAGAATCAATTCCGCAAACCGGCAATACGACCGTGATGCGCGGTTCAGTGAGGTTAGAGCTCTGCGCCGTCGCAAATCCGGACCTGCCCACTGGCACGAAGGGCCGCCCGAGACAACGCGCATAGCATTCCGCCAACCTGCCCGAAAGATCGTTTTGAAGCCCCAAGATGGGCTGTTCTCGCAAGCCCGCGACACCCACAGGATCCGCCCATTCGAGAGTACCACCGGCCGGAAGTTCGGCGAGAACGGGATCGATCTTCGCCGCGAAGGTGCCTTCAGATCCTGGACGAATCCAGACCGGCAACTCGAGCCCAACGGCGAGCGCCGCCCGGAACCCCACCTCGTCTGCAACGCGTCGCAGCTTCACGGGCCCACGATCAACGCAACAAGCTCTTGCAGCTCGCAATGCGCGGACTGCAAGAGCTCGACTACATGATTACCAGCCGAGTACCGCCGCGTCGTACAACGATTCGGCCGCCTGCTCCGCGCGCTCGACGAGTTCGAGGAGTTGGCGTCGGTCCTCCTCCGTCAACGTGTTGTTCTGCAGCCGGCTTTTCAGCGCCTCTGCTGGCTTCGCGGACGCCTCTCGTTCTTGCCAGGGCATACACCTCTCCCAGCGTGTCGATAACTCGTTACCCTTATACCGCAGCGTGGCCTCTCAGTCAAGTGATGACGTTACGAGCAACGCGTGCACCCTCGCGGTTGGATGCGAGCGTGATCCACGTAGAGACGGCCGCTGCGTAATACTAACCTGAGGAACCGGAGCACGTGTGGCGCAAGACGCCGGAGCGGTATGTGATACACCACACCTCCAAGGAGGGGCTGTGGCAACTCTTGAAGATGGCGGCTCCACCGCGTATTCGGTGGTGGCTAACGGCGAAGAGCAGTACTCGATCTGGCCGGCAGGGTGTGAGCTACCCGCGGGCTGGGCAGCGATCGGCCTGACCGGCTCAAAGGACGTGTGCCTCGCCGCCATCGCGCGAATGTGGACGGATTTGAGGCCGCTCAGTTTGCGACAGCAGCTGACAGGCGGGCCTGCGCACCATCACGGCTCGGATGCAACTGCGGGCAGTGCTCTCGAAACCGACATTCACCGGCTCTTCGAGCGTCACGCCGAGAAGTCACCCGGGTCTCTGGCGCTGATCGACGGCAAGAATCGGCTGTCTTACAAGGAGTTGAATCGGAAAGCGAATCAGTTAGGAAACTTTCTTCGGCACGTTAAACACGTGGGGCCGGAAGTCCTGGTCGGCATCGCCTTGCCTCGCTCCTCCGACTGATCATCGCGATGCTGGCGGTGTTGAAGGCTGGTGGTGCATTCCTCCCGATTGATCCAGCCAGCCCTCGCCCCTATCTCGAGGCACTGGCGGCGCAGGCCCCAGTCGACGTGCTGCTGACTGATTCGTTGCACGCGGAACGCTGCACGTCAGCCTACCAAAGCGACAGCATAGTTCTGGACCTCCTGGAGAGCACGGTTGATGCGGCGGCGGTCGACAACCTGCTTGTCGATGTGCCGTCGACGTCTGCAGCCTACGTGATCTTTACTTCGGGCTCCACGGGCGTCCCGAAAGGAGTGGTCGTCGAGCGACACGCGCTTGCCAACTACGTCGTTCACGCAAACCGCGCGTATGCCATGAAACCGAGCGATCGCGTTCTTCAGTTCGCTGCTCCAGCATTCGACGCGAGCCTCGAAGAGATCTGCATTGCGTTCACCAGTGGCGCCTGCCTTGTTCTGCGCAACGATCGGATGCTGCGGTCGGCGCGTGAGTTCCTTGAACGGTGCCAGGAGTGGGCCATCACCGTGCTTGGTCTGCCGAGTTCGTACTGGCACGAGCTAACAGCCGAGATTGTGACAGGACGTCTCGCACTGCCGCCCTCATTGCGCCTGCTCATCCTTGGCTCGGAGCGAGCGCGCCCTGAGACACTCGAGGCGTGGCAGACGCTCACGGGTGGGTACCCACGCATTGTCAACACTTACGGGCCGACGGAGGCGACCATCGTCGCAACAATTGGCGACGTGTCGGAGCATCCGACGCAACCGGCGCGAGAGGTACCGATCGGACATCCGCTCCCGAACGTGCAGATTCACATTCTAGATGGCAGAATGCGGCCGGTCGCCGCGGGTACGGCTGGAGAGATCTATCTAGGTGGGCTGGGAGTGGCACGTGGATATATCGAACGCCCTGATCTGACCGCCGAGCGCTTTGGTCCGGATCCGATCGGGCGACGGCCTGGAGCGCGCCTGTACAGGACTGGCGATCTGGGCCGCGTGCTCCCCAACGGCACAATGGAGTTCGTGGGCAGAGTGGACCGACAGATAAAGATCCGCGGCTTCCGTGTCGAGCCCAGCACGGTCGAAGCCGTGTTGGAACGGCATCCTCTCGTCGCCCGCGCCGCGGTTGCCCCAGCCAAAAACCGAGCGGGCGATACGCGCCTGGTCGCCTACGTGACGCCAGTGTCCCATCAGCAAGACACCCTCACCCCGATGGAGTTGCGGACCTTCCTGGCAGGTCAACTGCCGGAGCATATGCTTCCGGCCACGTTCGTGTGCCTCTCGGAGCTGCCGATTGCACCCAGCGGTAAAATCGACTATTCCGGACTTCCACCTGCGGGGTTCGCGCCCAACTCGCTGAGTCAGCAGTGGGCTTCGGGTCGGCCCGCCTCAACAACCGAAACCCTGGTCTCGCGCATCTGGGCGGAGGTGCTCGGGGTGGATCAGGTAGACATGGATGCGAGCTTCTTCGACCTCGGCGGAGACTCGTTGCTTGCGATCCGCCTGGCAACTCGCCTCGCGGACGTGATCGGTCGCGAGCTCCCACTCCTGAGCGTGTTCGACTCGCCAACGATTGCTAGCCTGGCAGCCAAGGTTGACGCGTGCCTGGGTCTGGCTGGCGGGACCCGCGGTCGACTCGTCGCGCCCGCTCCGCGGGACGAGTCGCCGCCCGCGACCTTCGGACAGCAGGGAATCTGGCTGGTGAGCCAGTTGTGCGCGCAAGCGGTGCCCTACAACAACCAGTGCACTATTCGGTTCGTCGGATTTCTGGACATCGACGTGCTCAACCGTGCTCTCAGCGAGATCGTCCGTCGGCACGAAATTCTGAGGACCTCCTTCCCGATGACGCCGGCGGGCATCCTCCAGGAAGTGCACGCGGCGTGGCCGGTCCACCTGCCGTTGGTCGATCTATCCTCGGTGGCGGACCGGAACGCGGCAGCCGAGCGATATATCGATGACGAATGCCGCCGACCGTTTGATCTCACGCGCTTTCCCCTCATTCGCTGGACTCTGGTCCGGCTCGCGCCTGACGATCATATTTTGGTCCAGGTGGAGCACCACTTCGGTCATGATGGCCGCTCCCGCGCCATTCTATTACGCGAGCTGCGTGAACTGTATGCCGCGTTTCGCGCAGGCAAACCGTCCCCTCTGCCGCAGGTGACAGTCCGCTTCGCGGACTACGCTGCCTGGGAACGAAGTCGGCTGAGCGGCCCACTGCTCGAAGATTTGATGACCTTCTGGCGGACGGCGCTGGAGAACTGCCCGGCGCCCCTCGAAATCCCCCAGGACTTCCCCAGGCCGAAGGTGCGCACCTTTCGGGGCGCCACGCGAACTCACGTTCTGTCGCACTCGCTTGCGATGGCGCTTCGTGCATTGGCGCGTCGCGAGGGCGTTACCTTGTTCGTCGTCATGTTTGCAGCTTTCCAGGTACAGCTCCATCGGCGCACTGGCCGAACTGATCTGGTCACTGGCACCGCGGTCGCAAACCGAGCAGCACCTGGAACCGAGAATCTCGTCGGAATGCTTGCCAATAGCTTGCCCCTCCGCAGCGACCTGAGCGACGATCCCACATTTTCTGCGCTGCTCCGCAGAACGGCCCGAGTAGTGCGTGAAGCGCTGGAGCATCAGCAACTTCCGTTCGAGATGATCGTGGACGATCTCCACCACAGTCGTGACAACAGTCGCAATCCATTCTTCGACGTGATGTTCAGCTTCGATGAGGAACCGACCTCGACCTGGGAGTTGGAAGACCTCACTGCGACAATGCAGTTTCGCTACAACGGCTCGGCAAAGTTCGACATCGATATCACTGTGCTGTCCGATCTCGACGCGCAGGCGGATCGGCGAGCACCCGGACGGACGACGCGCGACCGGTCTCTCCTCGTGGAGTGGGAGTATTGTTGCGACCTCTTCAAGGCGGACACCATCGTGTCGATGACGCGGGAGTACGAAACGCTCCTGTCGGCGGTAGCGGAAAATTCCGACCAACGCATCTCAGATCTTCCCCTGTTTGACAGCGAGGAGCACTTCCAGCTCCTGCACATGGGTCAAGGCGCCGGCGAGCCGTTTGCGCTGGACACTTGCTTCGCTGAACAGTTCGAGTGGCAGGTGGAGCGCACACCACAGGCTCTAGCCGTGACCGACGGAGACGTTCGTTTGACGTACGGTGCGCTCAATGCCCGCGCAAACAGCGTTGCTAGCGCACTGGTAGCCAGAGGGGTTGCGGCAGGCGTCGTGGTGGCGGTGGTCGCAGATCGGAATGCGGACCTTCTGGCAGGGATTCTCGGAGTGCTGAAAGCAGGAGGAGCGTACCTCCCTCTCGATCCGCTGCAGCCCATCGAACGCCTGCGCAGACTGCTGGCCCGGAGCAGAGCACGGGTGTGTGTTGTCGGCGGGTCGATTTCAGGGCGCCTCATGCCGTCACACACACAGGACGATGACGAGGTCCATGGGCCAATGTTGTCGCTCAAAGCACTTCTGCAACTGAGCGCCCCTGCAGAGAATGTCGCGTCAAGGTGCGCCCCCTCGGATCTGGCGTATGTCATGTACACTTCCGGGTCGACCGGAATTCCCAAAGGGGCGATGATTGAGCAGCGCGGCATGCTGAATCACCTGTACGCAAAGATCCACGCGCTCCGTCTCACCTCGTCAGATACTGTCGCGCAGATCGCCGGTCAGAGCTTCGATATATCAGTCTGGCAGATGCTCGCGCCGCTGCTCGTCGGAGCGCAGGTCTGTTTTCTCTCGGACGAGACGACGCACGCTCCGAGGCGACTTCTCGAGGCATTCGACGCCGGCACGTCCGTCGCGGAGCTCGTGCCAACTATGCTGGCGGCCATATTGGATGAGATAGATCGTCTTGGACCACGCCGCCCGCGGCTCGCAGCGATGCGGTGGCTGATCGTCACGGGCGAGGTACTGCCGCCGGCGCTGTGCCGACGCTGGCTGGAGCACTATCCCGCGGTTCCGGTTATCAACGCGTATGGTCCGACCGAATGTTCCGACGATGTGACGCACGAAGTCATCGACATGCCACCACCCATCTCGGCGATCCGGGTTCCAATCGGGCGTCCCATTCCGAACATGAACATCTATGTGCTTGATTCCCACCTGCGGCCGGTGCCGCGGGGGGTTGTTGGCGAGCTGTATGTGGCGGGAATCGGCGTCGGTCGCGGCTACCTCGACGATGAGGACCTGACTCGCCAGATGTTCCTACCCGATGTACTCGGCGATGGGCCTCACGCCCGGATGTACCGCACCGGCGATCTCGCGCGGTTTCTCACCGACGGACGGCTGGATTACCTCGGGCGTGTAGACCAGCAGATCAAGCTGCGTGGCTTCCGTATCGAGCCAGGAGAGATCGAGGCCGCGTTACTCGCCTATCCCGGCGTGCGGCAGACCGCGGTTGTCGTAGGCGGAGAACTGCCCGACGAGAAGTGCCTCGTCGCGTATCTCGTGGTTGCTGACGCCGAGACATTTTCGCCCCAAGCGATCAGGAGATTCCTCTGGGCGCAAGTGCCCGAGCAGATGATTCCGTCCTCATTCATGGTTGTGCCCTCGCTCCCGACGAACGCCAACGGAAAGGTGGATCTGGACGCCCTCCCGCCGTTCGAGCCGTTTGCGACCGAGGTGCGAACGGCCGGCGAATTCCCGCGCACAGCTGTGGAGTCGTCCGTCGCCGCACTGTGGAGTAGAT
>JAFAWJ010000041.1 GCA_019242065.1 Chloroflexota bacterium | reverse complement strand
CAGGCCATCGTGACCGAAGGTCTGCGCAACCTGGCCGCGGGTGCCAACCCGATGCTGATGAAGCGCGGCATCGATCGCGGTACCGCCGCGGTCGTCGACGAGATCAAGAAGGCCTCTACCGAGCTCAAGGGCCACGAGGACATCGAGCACATCGCCACCGTCTCGGCCAACGATCCCGAGATCGGTCGCCTTCTCGCCGAGGCCATGGACAAGGTCGGCCGCGACGGCGTCATCACCGTCGAGGAAGGCAAGGGCCTCAAGCTCGAGGTCGAGTACACCGAGGGCATGCAGTTCGACCGGGGCTACATCTCGGCCTACTTCATCACCGACTCCGGTCGCATGGAAGCCGAGCTCGACGAGCCGTACGTGCTGATCACCGACAAGAAGATCAGCGCCATCGCCGAGATCGTGCCCACGCTCGAAAAGCTGGTCCAGACGGGTCGCAAGGAGCTGGTCATCATCGCCGAGGACGTCGACGGTGAGGCGCTGGCCACCCTGGTGGTCAACAAGCTGCGCGGCATCCTGAACGTGCTCGCCGTCAAGGCGCCGGGCTTTGGCGATCGCCGCAAGGAGATGCTGCGGGACATCGCCACGCTGACCGGTGGCCAGGTGATCAGCGAAGAGCTGGGCAAGAAGCTGGACGCCGCGACGCTGGCCGACCTGGGTCAGGCACGCCGCATCGTCTCGACCAAGGACGACACGACCATTGTCGAGGGCCGCGGCTCCCAACAAGACATCGAGGGTCGCATCAACCAGATCAAGGTCCAGATCGACGAGACCACCAGCGACTACGACCGTGAGAAGCTCCAGGAGCGCCTGGCCAAGCTGAGCGGCGGCGTCGCGGTGATCAAGGTTGGCGCGGCGACCGAGGTCGAGCTCAAGGAGAAGAAGGCTCGCGTCGAGGACGCGCTGCACGCGACCCGCGCGGCGGTCGAGGAGGGCGTGATCCCGGGCGGTGGCGTGACGCTGCTGCGGGCAGCCAAGGCCGTCGAGGGTCTGCAGCTCGAAGGCGACGAGAGGGTTGGCGCCGACATTCTGCGGCGTGCCCTCGAGGAGCCGGTGCGCCAGCTGGTGCGCAATGCTGGCCTGGAAGGCAGCGTCGTCGTCGAGCGGCTGAGCCGCGAGGACCGGACCAACTGGGGCTTCGACGTGATGAGCGAGGACTACGTGGACCTGGTGGCCAAGGGCATCATCGATCCGGCGAAGGTGACGCGCAGCGCGCTGGAGAATGCCGCCAGCGTGGCGGGCATGATCCTGACGACCGAGGCGCTGGTGACGGACCTGCCCGAGAAGAAGGCCCCGGCGGCGCCAGCGGGCGCGCCGGATATGTACGACTAGCCGGGGGCTTATCGACCATCACCCCCCTGCCCCCCTCTTCCTGTCTCAGGAAGAGGGGGGTGTTTTTTACGTGTATCTGAGTTGGGGGCTCCGCCCCCTTGCCCCGTTGGATCCGACCGTGGTCTCGTCTCAGAGAGGGAGGGGGGACTTTTTTACCTCACAAAGTGAAACTCAGGTGGGGAGAGCCACGTGTTGTCTCTCGCGGCGCGCGTATCTCACGTAGCTGGAGTAGCCCGCGGTGCGCAGCAGGGCGCAGGCGGCGGGCAAGTTGGCGGCTACTTCCGTGGGGGCGTGGGCATCGGAGCCGAGGGTCACCGGCACGCCCGCAAGCTGGTAGGCGCGCAGCAGGTCGGGATGCGGGTAGATCTCGCCGACGGGCTTGCGCAGGCCCGCGGTGTTCACTTCCACGCAGACGTCCGCCCGGGCGAGTCGGCCGGCGAACCCTGAATAGGCGGCTTGCTGGTCCGCCCCAGGCCGGTGCCCGAACTTCTTGATCAGGTCACTATGGCCAATCGTGTCGAACAGGCCAGTCTCTGCCGAAGCGGCCACCAGCTCGAAATACTCGGCGTACAGCGCGTCAATGTCCCGGCGCTCGAACTCGGCCAGGTAGCGGGCGTCGTCGAAGCCCCACTCGCCGATGAAGTGCACGCTGCCGATCACGTAGTCCCAGTCGTACCCGCGCAGGATGCGCTCGAGCTCGCGCTCGTGGTCGGGAATATAGTCGGCCTCAGTAGCCAGACGAATACTGATGTCGGACGCATAGCGCGCCCGGCAGCGCTCGACGTCTTGGACGTAGAAGTCGTGCTCCCACTCGGCCATGCCCAGCTCCGGATCGCGGCGATCGGCCGCCAGCCAGTACATGAACAGGTGGTCTGAAAAGCCGAGCTCGGTCAGGCCGGATTGAATCGCGTGCTCGACGTAGCGTTCCATTGCGCCACGGGCGTGGCCGCAGCGGGCGGTGTGGACGTGGTAATCGACGAGAGGGATCGGCACCGAAGTGAAGGGTAGTGCGTATCGGTCGGGGCCCTGGCCCGGGCTAACTCCGTCGGGAGGGTTGATCCTGTTGGCGTGCGCCGGGTTCCTGGCCGTCGGCCAGGTGCTCATCGGCCCGATCCAGAAGCCAATTCCGGACCTGGCGGTTCTCGGCGTGACGGCGCTGATGCCGCTCGCGATCGCCGAACGCATCGTGCGTGTGCCGGGCGCGGCCACCGCGACGTGCGGCGCGTATCTGTTGCCGCGCGCGACGATCAGCCTGCTCGCGCCGGGCCTGCCGCCGCCGCCCCTGCTGCTGATTCCAGCGATCGCCTTCGACCTCGGCCTGTGGCTCCACCTCGGGCACCTGGCCGGACTGAGCGAGGTCTGGCCGCGGCGTCGCAATGTCTGGCGCAAGCGGCCTCGGCCAGTCGTGAGTGGGTCCCTGTGGCGCGGCCGCGCCCTGGTCGCCGGCGGCCTGTTCGGACTGGTGCTTTCGGTGGTCGAGCCGAACTACCAGGTTTTCCTCGGCGCGGATCCGGCAACCTGGTCGGGGCCGACGGTCTGGGCGGCCGGCCTGATCACCACCCTGGTGTGTGGCGCGCTGGCCACGATCGTCAGCGTCCCAGGTACAGAATCGTGACCGCGAGCACCGCCCAGATCACCACCGCCACCAGCAGCGGCCGATCGCGGAACAGCAGCTCTTCGGGCGCGCCACCCACGTCGCCCTCGCGCATCAGGAACAGATAGCGGAACAGGCCGTACATCACGACGGGGATGGTCAGCATCATCGAGTGATTCTTGGGCAGGTTGTCGGCCGAAAAGGTGTACAGGGCATAGGTCATCAGCGCCGCGCTGCTGACCAGCAGGATCAACTGGTCGATGAACTCGATCGTGTACGACTGCAAGTTCCGTCGATGGCCGGGCGCCTCGGTGCCCAGGGTCTCGATCTCGGTGCGGCGTTTGCCCAGAGCGAGCAGGAGGGCGCCGAGCAGCGTGGCGATATACAGCCATGGGGAGATGGGTACGTCGATCGCCACGGCGCCGGCCGCCGCGCGCAGGACGAAGCCCGCGGCGATCCCGAAGATGTCCAGCAAGATCATGTGCTTGAGCGTCGTGCTGTAAACGGCCGTCAGCAGCACGTAGGCCAGCGCCAGCCAGCCCAGCGACACGCTGAGCAGGAACGTGCCGAGCAGCCCCACGCCGACCAGCACCACGCCCAGCCATAGGGCCAGGGTGACGGGCACCTGGCCGGCGGCGATCGGCCGCAGGCGTTTGGTGGGATGCGCGCGGTCGGCCTGGATGTCGAGGACGTCGTTGAGCAGGTAACCAGCACTCGACAGGGCGCAGAAGCACACGAACGTGGCCACGCTGCGCACCAGCAGCGAGATGTCCTGGATGTTCAGCGTGAACGCCAGGGCGATGAACACCAGGCCGTTCTTGGGCCACTGCCGCGGGCGCATGGCGACCAGGACCGCGCGCGCGGAAAGCGTTGAGGTGGAGTGTGCCCGCGGCGGGCTGGCGGCGACCTCGCCCATCGTGGTGTGGTGTGGCGAGATTCTAAGTTAGACGCTCGATGCGCGCGAAAACCGGGTAGAGTGTGAGCGGGTGAGCCGACTCAGGTATCCATTTACCGAGATTTCCGCGCGGTGTCGGTTGTGCGGAGCGGTGGGGCTGACCGCGTCTTCAGAGCACTCGCTGGGTGGGCGGTTGATCGACTGGCGTCGCGGGCACGCGCTGGTCTGCCCCGAGTGGCCGCGCTGGGCCGAACGCAAGGGGCTGCGCCTCGACGAACGCGGCGCATTGCTGTATCCCAACGAGACGGGGCCGTACGAGCCGCGCATTCGCCCGAAAGCCGAGGACGACGACGAGGTCGACGAGCTGGTCGAGCCGGAGACCGAGCCGCGCATCGACCTGATGCTGGTGCCGGCCGAGGACCTCGAGCAGGCCGAGCTGTTCTAAGGCAGCGTGGTCGACCTCCACCAGCGCTTCGCGATTTCGCTGGTGCTGTATTACGCCATCCTCGGCCTGTGGGGCGTCTACCTTGGGATCCGCAAGTCGCCGCTGACGCCGAGCTACCGCGGTGGACTGGTGATCGGCGTGGGCCTGGGGCTGGTGCAGGCGCTGATCGGTCTGGTACTGGTCCTGAGCGGCGACCGACCCCTGGATAACCTGCATTTCCTGTACGGTGCATCGGTCATTCTGACCTTGCCACTGGTGATGTCGTACATCGTCGACAAGAAGGTCTCGCGACCGCTGGCGTTCGGGCTGGCCAGCCTGTTCATGGCCGGTCTGGCTATTCGGGCGATTACGACAGGCGGCGCGCTCTGAGCGCGGCGTCTTGCTCGCGGGCCGTGGCGGCCAGCTCGTCTTTGTAGTCGACCACCTGTTGGCGCAGTGCCGCGTCAGCGCTGGCCAGGATCTGGACAGCCAGCAGACCGGCGTTCAAACCGCCGCCGATAGCCACCGTAGCCACGGGCACGCCACGCGGCATCTGGACGATCGACAGCAGCGCGTCCAGACCGTTCAGGTTCGTCGTCGGCACGGGCACGCCGATCACGGGCAGGGGCGTGTTGGCGGCCAGCATGCCTGGCAGGTGCGCGGCGCCGCCAGCACCGGCGATCAGGACCCGCAAGCCGCGGCTGGCGGCATCGCGTGCATAGCTCGCCATCGCTTCCGGCGTGCGGTGCGCCGAGAGCACGCGCAGCTCGTGGGCGACCCCAAAGCGTTCGAGGATGTCCGCGGCGGGTTGGAGCGTGGGCAGGTCGGAGGTGCTGCCCATGGCGATGCCGACGGTCGGCTGTGCGGGCGTCATACGCGCACACGGCCGGCGGCCGACGTGGCCCGCTCGCGAGCGTCAAGCAGCGTGCTGCCGACGGCAGTGACGTGGCCCATCTTGCGTCCGGGCCGGTTGTCGGCTTTGCCGTAGAGGTGCACGAAGATGCCCGGCTCGGCTTCGAGCGCCGCCGCGGCGTCGAGAGGGTCGCTCGACGTGCCGAGGAGATTAACCATGACGGCCGCCGGTTCGCGTAGTCCGGTGTCGCCCAGTGGCAGGCCGAGCACGGCTCGCACGTGATTGTCGAACTGGGAGCTCCAGCACGCGTCGATCGTGTAGTGCGCCGAGTTGTGCGGCCGTGGGGCGAGCTCGTTGACGACGACCTGCCCGTCGGTCAGCAGGAACATCTCCACGCCGAAGGCGCCCAGACCGTCGACCGCCTCCACGGCCGCGCGCGCAATGCTGGCCGCCTGCCGGACGGCGCCTTCGGACACGTCGGCGGGCGCCAGCACCTCGCGGCAGATGTGCAGTCCGGGGTCCTGGATCGTTTCGACCACCGGGTACTGCTGCGTTGAACCGTCCAGGCTGCGCACGACGAGCGAGGCCAGCTCGCGCTCGAAATCGATGAACGCTTCGGCGTACAGCGCGCGCTCGGGCCAACCCAGGCGCTGGCAGGCCGACTCGCACTCGTCGCGAGCGTGCACGACCACGTTGCCGCGGCCGTCGTAACCATCGCGGCGCGCCTTCAACATCAGCGGCCAGCCGAGCTCGTCGCCGACGCTGCGCAGGTGGTCTGGACTGGCGATTTCGCTGAAGGCGGGCACGGGCAGCTCGGCGCGGGCGAGGGCTTGCTTCTGCAGCAGCTTGTCCTGGACGACCCCGATACACGCCGGCGTGGGCCTGACTGGGACGCCGCGCTCGTCGAGGGCCTCCAGGACGCGCCAGTCGACGAACTCGCTTTCGAGGGTCACCACGGATGTCAGTCGCGCCAGTTCGTCGAGCTGACGCGGATCGTCCCAGCCGTTGGGGAAGACGAGTGACTGCGAGGTCAGTCGTGCCGCGGGCGAATCCGCGAACCGCTCGGCGATGACCACGTCGATTCCGAGACGACTGGCGGCCTGGAGCGTCATGCGCCCGAGCTGTCCCCCACCCAGGATTCCTAGCGGCCCCATGGAGCCAATGCTAATCCGCCCTGGAATGCACCAGGACCCGTGACGCCCAGGGTGGCAGAGCGCAGTCCAGGCGGCGCGCGACCTTCCAGAATTCCGACTAATTTGGTATGATTTAGCTCGTGGCCATGCCAGGCACTGCTCTACAGACCGCCGCGCTGGATCTGGAGCGGATTCGTGCCGACTTTCCCATCCTTCAGCGCCAGGTCAATGGTCGTCCGCTCATCTATCTGGACAATGCCGCGACCACGCAAAAGCCGCGTCAGGTCATCGATGCCCTGGTCGACTTCTACACCACCACCAATGCCAATGTGCACCGCGGCGTCCACACGCTCAGCGTCGAGTCCACCGACCTGTACGAGGCCGCCCGCGAGCGCGTCGCCCGTTTTGTCGGGGCCCGCTCGCCCGAAGAACTCGTCTTCGTGCGCAACACGACCGAGGCGATCAACCTCGTGGCCGTGTGCTGGGGCCGCGCCAATCTCAAGCCGGGCGACGAGATCCTGGCCAGCACGCTCGAGCATCACTCCAACCTGGTGCCGTGGCAGCGCGTCGCGCAGGAGACCGGGGCCCGCATTCGGCTGATCCAGCTGACACCCGATGGCACGGTCGACCTCGACCACTATCGGCGGCTACTGGGCCCGCGGACGCGCGTAGTAGCCATTGCGCATGCCTCGAACGTGCTGGGCACGATTTCGAACCTGCCCGAGATCTCCGACCTGGCGCACCGCGTGGGCGCGGTGGTGATGGCCGACGGCGCACAGAGCGTGCCGAACGTGCCAACCGACGTGACCGAGCTGGGC
>JAFAWJ010000892.1 GCA_019242065.1 Chloroflexota bacterium | reverse complement strand
CAAGCGTGCGCTGGGGGTGACCTGGATCGTCGTCACGGCGCTGGTGGTGCTCGGCATTCTGGGTGTGAACCCGACCGGGCTGGTCGCAGTGCTCGGCGCGGTGACGCTGGCCTTCAGTCTGGCGGTGCAGGACATCTTGAAGAACTTCTTCAGCGGCGTGTACCTGCTGCTGGAGCGGCCGTTCCGGGTTGGCGACACGATCAGGGTGAAGGACCAGACGGGTGTCGTAGAGAACATCGGGGTACGGACGACGCAGTTGCGCACGGTGGACAACGTGCAGGTGCTGGTGCCGAATGCCACCGTGTTCGGCGAGATCGTGTCCAATCAGACGTTCGTGCGGCCGCCGACCCCCGATGAGGAGCACGCCGCGGCGGCGGACGGGCATCCCCAGAGCGCGATCGACCCGTCGCTGCGGCGCTGATGAAGGTGTGACAACCATAGAACTGCGCATCTCGACAGCCGAGGACATGCGGCAGCTGGGCGCGATGCTGGGGCAGGTTGCCGAGGCTGGCGACCGCTTTCTGCTCGAAGGACCTTTCGGCGCCGGCAAGACGACGTTCGTGCAAGGCCTGGCACGCGGCCTCGGGGTCACAGCGCCCGTGAGCAGCCCCTCGTTTGTCATCGAGACGCGCTACGCGGGCCGACTGGTCCTGTACCACGTCGACCTGTACCGACTGGACACCATCGAGCCCGAACTTCGCGAGGGCCTCGAAGAGCATTTGTTCGGCGAGGGCGTCACGGCCGTCGAGTGGGCCGAACGCCTGCCGGAGGACCTGCGCGTCGGCGCCACGCTCCTGCGGTTTACGCCAGCCGACGACGACACACGCCGCGTGCTGCTCACGACCTGCGAGGAACACATCCGGGGCGGGATGACCGGCAACATGTGGCACACGGCATGACCGGCGCGGGGGGCGATACCGACTTGCCGCTCCTCCTGGCCCTCGACACCTCGACCAGCACCGCCAGTCTCGCCCTCTTCGACGGCCAGCAGGTGCTGTCCGAGACCACCTGGCTGGCCGGCCGCGAACACTCGACGCGCCTGCTCGTCGAAGTCGAGATCGCCCTCGAACGTGTCGGGCGCACCCCGAGCGACCTGACGGGCCTGGTCGTGGCGCGCGGCCCTGGCTCGTTCACGGGCGTGCGCGTCGCCTTGAGTGTGGCCAAAGGCATGGCCGCCGGGCTTGGCATCCCCGCCTGGGGCGTCGGCTCCCTCGAGGTGCTGGCGCTTGCGGCGCAGCCATCAGAGCTGCCCGTGCGAGCGGTGATCGAGGCCGGCCGCGGGCGCTATGCCACCGCAGTGTTCTCGAACACGATGCAAGTCAGCGAAGCGCGACTGGCCACCATCGACCAGCTGGTCGCGCTGGTGTGCGAGCCGACGGTTGTCATCGGCGAGGTGCGCGCCGGCGATCGCCGCGTCATGCTGCTCAACGAGCATGTGAAGCTGGCGCCCGTCGCGGCCAGCGCCCGTCGCGCTGGTTTCCTGGCCGAGCTCGGTCGGCGGCTGGTGGATTCGGGCGCGCCAGGCGATGCCCGAGCGCTCGACGCCGTCTACGTCACCTGACCAGACGTAAGTTCGAGAACAAATCTGCAACAGGGGTACACTCTCGGTCACCGTGAAGGTGGCAACCGCGTTTGTCGTCGAGCCGATGCGCCTGGAGCACATCTCGGCGGTCAGTGCGATCGAGAAGCTGTCATTTCCACAGCCCTGGCCTCAGAACGCGTATCGGCGTGAGATCACCGAAAATCGCATGGCGCACTACGTCGTCGTGCGACGCCTGGGTGAAGCAGGCGCCGAGCCAGAGCCCACGTCGCCCAATGCCGCGCCCCAATCCAGCGATCTGATTGGACGCCTGAGTCGCCTGCTGCGGCCGCCAGAACCGCCGCGGTCCGCGCAACTCGAGGAGGAGCTGCGCAGCATCGTCGGCTACGCCGGTATCTGGATCATGACCGACGAGTCGCACATCACGACGATCGCGTCGCACCCCGACGTGCGCGGCATGGGCGTGGGTGAGTTCCTGCTTGTGGCGCTCATCCACCGCTCGATCGAGATCGGCGCACGCTGGATGACGCTCGAAGTGCGGGCCACCAATTCCGTTGCCCAGAACCTGTATCGCAAGTACACATTCAAGGAGATGGGCGTCCGCCGCCGCTACTACAGCGACAACGGCGAAGACGCGCTGGTCATGTGGACCGACGCGCTCGACTCGGACTCGTTCCAGGCGGCGTTCGATCAGAACGAGCGCAAGCTGGCCGAACGCCTGGGCGCCGCCGAAGTCCGGTTGGGCGGCACGGTCTGGAGTCTGTCGAATGGCTGACCGCATGCTGATGCTCATCGACGGGCACTCGCTGGTGTATCGCGGCTTCTACGCACTCCAGGAGCTCGGGCGGCCCTTCACCAACGCCAAAGGTGAGCTGACTACCGGCGTCTACGCATTCACGAGCATGCTGCTCAAGGCGCTCGAGGACTTGAAGCCACAGTTCGCGGCCGCGGCCTTCGACATGAGCCGGCCCACCTTCCGACTCAACGATTTCGCCGAGTACAAGGGCACACGCACCGCCGCCCCACCTGGCATGCGCGACCAGGTCACCTGGAGCCGTCGCGTGCTCGAGGCGATGCAGATCCCGACGTTCGAGGTCGAAGGCTACGAAGCTGACGACGTGCTGGGTGCCCTGTCAGTCAAGGCCACGCAACAGGGACTGGTGACGACCATCCTGAGTGGCGATAACGACCTGCTACAGCTGGTCAATCCCAAAGTGAGGGTGTTGACCTCGCGGCGGGGTATCACCGACACGATCCTGTACGACGAGGCGAAGGTCGTCGAGAAGTACGGCGGCCTGCGGCCCGCGCAGGTGCCCGACTTCAAGGCGATCCGCGGCGACGCGACCGACAACATCCCGGGCGTCCCGGGCATCGGCGACAAAGGCGCCCAGAAGCTCTTACTCGAGTTTGGCACCATCGAGTCGCTGCTCGAGAACCTGGATAAAGTGCCGCAAAAGCAGCGCGACCTGCTCGAACCGCGCCGCGACCAGGTGCTGCTCGCCAAGCGCCTGACCACGATCGTGACCGAGCTGCCCGTCGAGCTCGACGTCGAGCGCGTCCGGTTGCGCGAGCTGCGTCGCCCCGAAGTCATCGGGATTTTCCAGGAGCTGAGCTTCAAGTCGCTGATCGACCGCATCCCGAAGATCGCACCGCCGCCGCTGCCCAAGAACGGCCGACCGCAGGCGGGGCTGTTCGACGGACTCACCGAGGGCGACGCGGGCGAGCCAGTCAATTCAGTCGGCGAGACGCTCACGTCCCTCGAAGACGTGGACCGCTTCGTTGCCGAGATCCAGACGCACGGCTCGTTCGCCTTCAACGTCCAGGCCACTGGGCTTCTGCCAATGCGCGCGGAGCTGGTCGGCATCGGACTCGCGGCTGGCGAGCGCGCCGCGTACGTGCCGCTCGGCCACGTGCAGGGCGCACAGATGGATCGCGACGCGGCGCTCGACCACTTGCGGCCGCTGTTCGAGGACGAGGACCTGCCGAAGCGGGCCCACAACGCCAAGTTCCACATGCTGGTACTGGCGCGTCACGGCGTCGACGTGCGCGGCCTGGCGTTCGACACCATGATCGCCGCGTATCTCCTGGAGAGTGGCCAGCGGGCGCTGGCGCTGCGCGATCTCGCCTGGGCCAAAGTGCAGGTTGAGCTGCCGTCGGTGCAGTCGCTGCTCGGTGTCGGCAGAAAAGCGATCACCATGGCCGAGCTGCCGATCGCCCACTGCGGCGCTTACGCCTGCAACGAGGCGCTGCTGGTCGAGCGCCTGGTGCCGATCCTCGAACAGGAACTGGACGAGGCCAGCCAGACCGCGCTCTTCCGGGAAGTGGAGATGCCGCTGGTGCCGGTCCTGGCCGATATGGAGCGCATCGGCATCGCCGTCGACCTGCCGTATCTGGCCAAGCTCGGCCGCGAGATGCAGCAGCGCATCGCCGACCTGGAAAGCGAGATCTACGGCCACGTCGGCCACGAGTTCAACATCGGCTCGACGCAGCGCCTGAGCGACGTGCTCTTCAACGAGCTGCACCTCGAAGTCGACAAGCGCAAGCGACGCACCAAGACCAAGACCGGGCACATCTCGACCGGCAGCGACGTGCTCGAAGAGCTGCGCGGCACGCATCCGATCATCGAGCTGATCCTCGAGCACCGCCATCTGCAGAAGCTGCAGGGCACCTACGTCGACGCGCTCCAGCAACTGGTCGACCCGAACACCGGGCGGGTGCACACCTCCTTCAATCAAACGGGCGCCTCGACGGGACGGCTCAGCTCGAGCGATCCGAACCTGCAGAACATCCCGATTCGCACCGACATCGGCAAGCGGGTGCGGCGCGCCTTCATCGCCGCGCCTGGGGACGTCTTGATGTCGGCGGACTACAGCCAGATCGAGCTGCGCGTGCTGGCCCATATGGCGCGCGATCCCACGCTGCTCGAAGCCTTCGAAAAGGGCGAGGACCCGCACGCGGTCACTGCCGCCGAGGTGCTGGGCATCCCGTTCGAGAGCGTGACCGCCGACGACCGGCGGGTGGCCAAGATGATCAACTTCGGCGTGCTGTACGGCATGAGCGACTACGGGCTTGCCGAGCGGACCGGGTTGCCCTCGGCGGACGCCTCGGCGTTCATCCAGCGCTACTTTCAACGCTTCGGGACCGTCAAGGCCTTCCAGGACAAAGTGATCGGCAAGGCCGAGGACGACGGCTACGCCGAGACGCTGCTGGGTCGGCGACGCTACGTGCCTGAGGTGCGCTCGCGGATCTACGGGGTGCGGCAGGCGGCGCTGCGGCAGATCATCAATGCGCCGATCCAGGGCTCGGCCAGCGACATCGTGAAGGTCGCCATGATCCGGGTGCACCGCTTTTTGCAATCGACGGCGCCAGGGGTGCACATGCTGTTGCAGGTACATGACGAGCTGGTGTTCGAGGGACCTGAGGATGAGATCGAGCGCGTCGCCCCGGGCATCGTCGAGATCATGGGCAACGCCCTGGAGATGGCCGCGCGGCTGCACGTGGATCTCAAGCTGGGCCCGAACTGGGAGGACATGCGCGCCCTGCGCCACGACGCTCCCACCCCCCTCGCCACCGCCGCTGCCCACTAGGATTGGCATTCCGACTGACGGCTTTGGCCTTCCAAAATGATTTCCCCTGCGGGGAGCCACGGATTGCAACTCCGATGACGGGCCCGGCGATGTCGCACACCATCTGGAGTGGTCCGCGCCACGGACAACCCTGGCTCCCGAGGGGGAAATCGTTCTGGAAGGCCAAAGCTGTCGGTTCGACTCGTGGTCGTCTGTCACGAGGAGCACCTGCGGATGCCTGAGCTCCCCGAACTCGAGGCCCTCGTCAGAGACCTGTCGCCGGGGCTTGTTGGGCGGCGGATCGTGGGCATCGAGCTGCACAAGCCCAAGCTGTTGAACGCG
>JAFAWJ010000856.1 GCA_019242065.1 Chloroflexota bacterium | reverse complement strand
CGACTCCAAGACGATGACCCTCCAGGTCATCGACGGCCTCAAAGCGCTGGGTGCCAGCCCGTCGAGCAAGTTTGTCATCCCGATGGAATTCACGAAGCTGCTGGGACAGGTCGGTCAGTACCTGGATAACAGTCTGCAGAGCAGCACGGACGTGCCCTCCGTCAATGGTGCACAGCCCTCCGTCAATGGCGAGGTGCGAGGCGCACTCGAACCCGCGGGGGCGGCCGTAGTTGGTGCGATCGAACACTGACGACGTCCCGACCACGGATGAAAAGGGCTACGACATGGCACTCCAATGGCCAGAAGAAACACCGCACCGCCGCTCCACTCGGCCGGATCCGCCTCAGCCTGTGGTCGGGAGTCTGTTGACTCCTGCGCGTGAGCTCTTCGAAACCGCGGCGCCAGCCGAGCGAGGGGGCCGCTTCGCCTGGTTGCTGCCGGTGCTGGTGTTTATCGCGATTCTGGTGATTGTGGGTGTAGGCCTCGCCCTCGCAGGTCCATTCCCTCGTGTTTTCCCACAACTTCCAGGACTCGGCTGCGGTACTTGCGGAGTACGTCCCTAAAGATGCCGTCGCGGACGGGCTGCCCGCGCCGATTCCTACTACCGACTAGTGTGGTGTCGCTGACATACGCGACATGACGGGCGAACTTGGGCCCATCTCAGTGATTCCTCGCCGAACCTCCGAGCCCTGGCTCGGCGAGTTGGAGTGGATCATCACCAGCGGCGAGTCTGGGCCGCGGCATCGACCGCTCCACATCGACTGGCTGCGCGGCATCCGTGACCAGTGCAGCGTCGCCGGCGCAGCGCTCTTGCACAAGACGTCCCGATTGCTAGGTCCTCGATGCTCCATCTGCGACTGATCGCCCATGGTGTGCGGGGCAGGGCAGCAAACCTCAGGCTATGGCTCGTGGACCTGCCATGCCTCCAGGACTGGCGCATCGAGCGCGTGGGTGGCTGAGGAACGTGACGCGACCGAGCGCGTCCAGGCCAGGATCTGGTCCGCGCTTGACGACCCCATCCGAGCCCAGGCGCGGGCCGCCAGACCGCTTACCACCGGAGCGGCAAACGAAGTCCCCGCCCATTGTCCCCAGCCCGTGTGATTGATAGCTCCGCCCGGAAGTTTCTCACTGCTGAACACTCCAACGACAGCCTGCTCACGGCCGAGTCTCGTGGTGCCAGTCTCGGTGTTGGCCGCCTCTGTCGGATGCTGTGGCTTGATCGCATCACCGCCAAACGTGGCGATGCCATTGCCGAGTGGACTGACGTCGGCCCGGTTCGCGTAAATGGCGGCCTCGCCTGAGGCGCTGGTGGCACTCACGCCGAAGACGTGCTCATATCGAGCTGGATAGCGTGGCGGTGGCACATGGCCTCTGGTGAAGTCACGCAGCGCGTCGTTGCCTGCTGACGCCACGACTAGCACGTCCTGTCGGTGGAGCCAGTCGATCGTGCCCTTCAGATTCAGGTGCGCCGCGTCGAGTAGGTGCTGGGCGGCCTCCGGAACAGTCACGGAGCCACTCGCGTCAAGTCCACGGTGAACCGCAGGCAGCCACCGTGCGCGATGCTTGACCTGGCTCGGCACCGCGCCGAGGCTGAGGTTGACGATCAGGTGCTTGGGGCCCCGGCTGCTCCTCTCGGCCAACAGGTTCTCCGGTAGCGCGCGGAGTACGTGCGCAATGGCCAGCAGGTCGCCGACGCCGTAGTCATTCAGCACGCGAATCAGTCGGATTTCACAACCGTCGTCGCGCGCGATGTCGTGTACGATGCCCGAGGCGAACAGCCCGTGGTCCGCCATGTTGAATCGCTGGCGGCTATCCGCGTCGCGCGGCATATTCTCGTGCCACCAGGCAACGCAGTTGCCAACATACGCGTCGACTCCGCCTGGCCGGTCGAAGTATCCCCGCTGCATCGCGTATTGTTGGGCCGCGTCGCTGTGGACGTCGTGCCACACCTGCTCCAGGTAGGAGTCTGGATTCACCTGCACATGCGAGAGATCGGGGCAGGTATCCAGCACGGCAACGACCACGTCGGAATTGACAGGTTGGCTTCTCAGCGCTTCGCGAATCGGATCGGCAAAATGAAACCGCCATCGGCCAGTGCGGGTCTCCGGAGCCGGCAGCGACGCCGGTCCCGCGCACGAGAAGTCGTGCGCGGTCGTCAGCCAGTTGGGCGACGCTCCGACAACTCGCCAGTTCTGGTCGCCCAGGTCTTCGCCAATCCCCAGCGCTCGGACGTTCATCAGGTTCGCAAGCTGCCGGATGCTCGCCAGCCGCTGGTGTCGTCGGTCGATCGGACTTGTCAGCAGATCGAGACGGTCCGGTCCGACCTGGTAGTAGAGATGCCACTCAGCCGCGGCGGAGTCGCCGCGGTGGAAGACCACCCACGGCGCACGAACGCCTGCATCCGTCTGTGCGGCGGAGGCGTCGGCCTCAATCCCTCCGCGCCCCAGCCTCTGGAACAGGTTTCCCCCGCTCTCATCGATTCGCTCTGAGAGGTTGCTGAACGTCAGGTCTTCCGCAACCGGGTGACCAGGCTCCGCAGCAACGGAACGGATATGCTGCGGCAGTCGAGTGTTCAGCAGTCGCAGCGCGTCGCTGTAAAGCTGTCGACCCTCCAGGTTGAACGGAGCCTCGACGATGATGCACACCTCATCAGGTACAAAGTCGAGGATGTACGGTTCATTGCCCGCGGTCACTTCAGTCACGTCATTCCTCCACGCCTCCTCCGCTTCCGACCACTTGAAACGGCGCCCAACCGAACAGCGGCACACCGTGCTCCATGAGCGAACGCTGCGCGGTGCGCATGGCGAATGCCGCGTGATGTCCCGCGCCAAGGTCGAGGTAGAAGCGCTTCATGAGATTTGCCGTTGTTTCATCACCCACACGCCACAAACTCTGAATGAGCGTGGAAGCGCCAGCATAAAGGAACCCTCGCGACAGCCCAATTAACTCGTCGCCGCCACCCAGGCCGCTGCGGCCAGTCTCGCAGGCACTCAGCGTCACCAGGGACCCGTCGAGGTCCAGGTTGCAGACGTCGGCCATGGTCAACTGGCCATCTGCCAGCTGGAGGTGCGCGAATGCCGGGTTGTCCAGGCGCGCAGCGGCGTGCGTCGCAAAATGCACGATGCGCTGACCGCTGACCCGCTCCAGCACCGTCTCACGCGTCGCTTCCGCTTCAGCGTAGTAGGCCGCGCCAAGCGCCTGTGCGACTTGACGCGCTTCGTCAATGACCCACGGCAAACGGCCGCCATCACTGTACGCAATGGCAACACTCCCCGCGTCGGCAGGTGGTCGCCGCGCCGCGCACAAACGCAGCAGACTCGTCGACGGACAGGTGGTGACTTCGTATTTTTCGAGAAGGTGGCCCTGGCCGTCATGCAGCGCGTGGAACGGCACAGCATGGGCGGCTCCAAACGGTATCACGATCAGTCGCTCGCAATCCTGTAGGTAGGTCTCCAGCGGCCGCAGCAGCGCCGAATACATCAGCTGCAGGAGCCCGCGCGCGTTGATGGCCATCGCATCCTGTAGCTGCCGCGTCTGCAGCGCGTACGTCGCAGCATGCACGCAGAGGTCCCACCGGTTCATCAATCGACGCAGCTCAACGGATCCGATCGGCAGTTCGAGCATCTCCAGCGAGCTACCCCGAACGACAAATGCGAGCCCGCTGTGCGGTCGAAGGAAGTATTCCAGCAGCACGGTCTTGTCGGGCATCTGGAGCGGGTCGAATATGTTGCTGGGTCGGGGTCCACTGATCTCCTCGAGACCGGGCTGTTCCAGCGCCAGCTGGTGGAGAAGACTTCCGATCTGCTGCTCGCGTTGATCCACGGCAGCCCGCAGGATCTGCACTTCGGCGTCGGACCTCGCGTCCGCGGCGGGGTCGGACACTCGATTGCCGTTGAGCTGGCGGTAGAACCAGTCGTGCTCCGCGCGCAAACGGGTGAGCTCGGCCACCAGCTGACTGTCCGAACCTGCACGCGCAGGTCGCACGTCGCGGTCGACCGCCAGATAGTCCACCAGGGCGCGAGACTTGGCGCGTTCGAGGTAGCGAAAAGCCTCGACCGAGTGTCCCTGGTGCGCGGCACAGTCAATGGCGTGAAGGAAGACCTGCATCTTATCGCCGAGGAAATCGACTCGCAGGTCCGCGGCCAGTGTGCTTTGCACGCGTTCGAGGTCGCGGATGGAGTGCTCGTACTCGGCCAGCGCCAGCACCGGCTGGTCACGAGCTTCAGCTGCTCGGGCGAGGATGTGATGGGCGGCGTGGGTGATGGGCCACACGCGCCGCTCGGCTCCGGCCTCGAGAGAAGACCTGGCCAACCGCAGCGCATCGTCGAGCCTCCCGCTTTCCAACTGAGCCCAGCCCTCGACGAGACCGGCCTCGGCGCGTCGCACGGGAAGCCGCTGAGCAGCGAACAACGTCACGGCGCGATGCGCTGTCTCCGCGGCAAGCTGCCAGGCGCTCTTTTTCAAGTGCAAGCGGGCACGCTCGATGGTCGCAATGCCTTCTTCCGTTCGGAGCCCGGCCCGAGCGAATGTTTCGGCTGCGGTGTCCAGGAAGCCCATCGCGTCGGCGAACTGACCCAGATTGGCGAGAGCGCGAGCCAGGTACAGCTGGCTCCGAGCGGTTTCGTTCGACGCCTGCGCGGCCGCGAATTGCCCGGCGACCTCTTGCGCCAGGCTCAGTGCGTGGTCGTGCAGATTCAACCGCATGTAGCAGTCGATCATGCTGAACCTGATTTCGACGCCGATGTCGGCGAGTCCGGCGCTGATCACCGTGCGGTAAGCATCCGAGTAGACACGCAGCGCGCGCGTGAAATACCCGCGGTCGGCATGGATGGCGGCGATAAACCGCTCGGCTCGAATTGCGGAGACGGTTTCGCCCGATGCGGCGAAACCGTCTCGAGCTTCCTCGAACAGCCCGATAGCTTCGTCGAACCTGCCGAGAAGCGCCACGATGCGGCCCTTGTTCGCCTTAGCCTTGGCGATCCGGATGCTCACATCCGCGCGCAGTGACGGGATCAGCTGGGCCGCCTTCTCATACTGACCGAGTGCGTCCTCCAGTAGCTCAGTCGCGTCGTCGAATTGCCCGAGCTCAAAGGCCACGAAGGACGTGTTCAGGTTGAGCCCGGCCGCGCGCAACCATTCCTCATGTTTGACGAGCACAGCCTGCGCCGCCGGTGCCGCCTCGAGCGCCGCCAGGCCGCGACCTGTCTGATGCGCTGACCAGACCCAGCCCAGCCGCGTACGCGCCCATCCGACCTCGTCGCCCAGCGTCAGATAGCGGTCACCGGCCGCCTCGAGATTGGCCAGGGCATCATGATGGCGGCCGAGGTTGCGGAGCGCATCCCCCTTCGCCATCAAGCCGAGGGCCACGTAATTAGCCCGAGACTCGGCCGTCGCTTTTTCTATGAGCAGCTCGGCCAGCCGCAGCGCCTCGCTCACGTCCCGCGACAACAAGCGCTCTGACTCGGCTTTCAGTGCGTCAAGGTAGCCAGATGGTTCGTTCTGGGGGTCGCCGCCCTGCCGCATGCTCAGAGGACGATGCGCAATTCGGGCACCATGATCAGCTCGCCCGGCTGCGACAGCTCAAGACGGTATGCGCCTGGGACCAGGTCGTCGCAAGCGAAGTTCCCCAGATGGTCCGTCGCCGTCGTGACTTCGGCGCCCGATTCAGACGTCAGCCGCACCTCCATGGCGCCCAGCGGCCGCGCCTGAGACCCACGCGAGATGATGAGGCCATCGACGCAGATCGTGTCCTGGACCGCGCCGGGAGCAAAGGCGAGCCCGATCTGGATTGAGTCCGTCTCATAGGCGACGAAGGGCAGGGCCTCCGCGTCGCGTACCGCGGCGGTCAGCCCGCCCGCTGGCGGAGTGCTCACGAGCCGCGCGAAGATCGTGCGAACGGTCGAGCCCAGCGACTGTTGAGAAACGGTGCTGGAATCGTCGCTCAGAAAGGCGCGCAACATGCGGAGCTCGCCGATGCACAGCTCGCATTCGGCCAGGTGTGCCGCGACCTGCGGGCGTTGGACCGGGTCGAGCACGTCGAGACCGTACTCGCCGACGAGGTGAGCCGACGGGCAGTCGACCCGATACAGGGCTTGTCGCAAGGCTGCTTGAAAGCCGCCGTACTCACTGGCGAGCGTCAGGCACTCGGGGCAGGCCCGAATCGCGTCCGCGTCCACGGCGGACGCTTCATTGTCGAGAAATGCCAGAAGGGCATCCGACGGGACGTTGTGCGAATGCATGGCCACGACTGTGAGCAAGTATATAAACGCCGATCCGCGGCCAATAGGGGGTGCAGCCGAGACATCCCACGAAGTTAGGTGTCAAGCGGCGCGCGCAGTTTAGTGATGCCCGTGGGTGTGGAATTGGCGGTGCTCATTGCAGATGGTGTGGATGGGGCGGCGTATATCGAGCATTACGCACGGATCGTGCGCGAGCACGCGGTGCGTCGGCGATACATCAGCGCGGGACAGCAGGTCGCCGAGCTGGCGTGGAACCGTGGCAAAGCCCTAGAAGAGGTCAAGCACGTGGCAGAGGCAGCGGTGCTGGGGGCAGCGAGCGACACCATTAGCCGACGGGCGGTGCTTTCGCCCGCAGCGTCGACCGCGGACCTGTTCGAGTACCTGGGTCGAACGCGGGAAAGTGGCTTAGCGGGCGTAGCGACCGGGTTGAGCGACCTGAACAGGATGACGCTGGGGCTCTCCACCGAACTGTACTTGCTGCTTCGACAGGGACCGGCAAAACGGCACTGGCAGGGCAGATCGCGCTGCACGTTGCCGAGCAGTACGGTCCGGTGATTTTCGTCAGCATATAGAGCTGACAGCCGTCGATCTCGGCGTACGGCTCGTCTCAGTGATCACCGACATCAAAAAGGAGCAGCTCATCGCCGACAAACTCAGCAACGAACAGCAACAGGACGCGATCGAGAGTATCGAACGGCTCTCGCGCTCGCGGCTGCACATGGTGCATGGCTCCGGGTATACCAGCTCGGACGTCCGCGCCTACGAGCTGCAAGTACAAGCAACTGAGGCCGCAAAACCTGCGTTAATCGTTGTGGACTACGTGCAGTTGCTGTGTGACCAGGAGGGCGATGGCCGTCTCCGCGAGCGGAACGTCAGCGCCCCAGCGCGCGGTCTCAAGCAACCGTCTGGCGAGCTGGAAGGGCCTCCCTGTTTCCCTGGGACGCCAGAAACACCGGAACTCGGTCGGCTGGTGGCATACATAACTTTCGTGATGAAAGTCGCGCAGAGCCTACGGTCAGGCGTGGGTGGCGGCGATCGCCTGCTCGTACTCCTGCCGAATCTGATCGCCACCCGAGCTCTGCCAGTTCTTCACCGCATCATCGAGGGCGGAGAACGGCTGCCGCCCGAGGATGATGTCGTTCATTCGATCGACCAGATCCTTTGTGAGCAGCGGGGCCTTGCTCTGGTTGGTCTCCGAATGGTAGGGATCAGTTGGGTTGAAGGTGAGGTACGGCTCGATCGCCTTCTGCACGCCGTACATAAGCGGGCTGTTTTGGGGGGTCGCAGGCCAGTACTGCGCGTACGTTCCGCGGGTGAGGTACTGAAATGGCACGGTGGACTCGGCTTTGCCCCGGTCGTTAAGAATCGGGTTGCCATTCGCATCTGGGGTCCAGTGCACATCCTTCAGCCCGTATGTCATGAGCAAATACTCCTGCGTGCCGAGCGGCGCCGCCAGCCAGTTCATGACGCGTAGGATCTCTTTGATACGATCCGGTGGCGCCTGCTTCAACACGCTGAAGCCGAGAATTCCATTCGTCGTCCAGTAAGTCGGCGTTCCTCCTGCGGCCGCCGCGAAGGGTGGCAGGACTTGAGGATTGCCGGGTGGATTCATGTGCGATTCCGTCGCCCAGAACATGGCCGACGCAACCGCAAACGCGTCCATGCGAAACATGAACTTGCGCGCCGCGAAGTCGTTGCGCGCGCTAACCAGGTTGTACTGCATCGCGTCGGGGTGGTAGGCGCCGCCCGCCCACAGGTCGCGTGCGTAGCCGAGCGCGGCACGAAACTGTTCGGTCTCGGCCATGTATGTGAGCTTCCCGCTCCCGCCGTCCAGTTGCCAGAGGTTCGGGGTGCCGAAGATCCCGGTGATCCAGCCGTTGGTCATGCCGAGCGCGACGTCCTTCTCCGCGCCGAGCCCGTACATGCCCTGGTCGGGCCGCGTGAAGTGGAACGCGAGCTGTTTGTAGTCGTCAGCCGTAGCCGGGCGCGATAGCCCCTCAGCATCGAGCAGATCCTGTTGCAGCCAGTGCACCCAGAGGTACAGCGAGGTCGGGCAGGGAACGCCGTAGATGGCGTTGTTGAACACCACCTGCCGCCAGGCGATGGTGGGCATGTTGGCTAGATTGGGATATTCCTTGATGGCATCCCCGCTCAGGTAGGGGGTGAGGTCGGCCATCTTCGACTTCACGAAGGCTGGGAACTGGGGGATGAGCGAGTTAGGGGCGATGTAGACGATGTCCGGCAGGTCGTTGCCGGCAATCAGCGTTGGCAGCTTCATCTGCTGATAGTCGGCGAACGCCTGGATGTTGACGGTGAGCGTGACGCCAAGCGCCTTATTGACGGCCTGCCACAGCATGTTGGAGCCCAATGGCGGCGGCAGCGGACTCGTCGTCCAGGTCACCGCCGAGATCGTGTCTCCCTGGCCAGGTGTCTCCTGCACCGTCTTGAGCGGGTTGGCCGGGTAGTTCACGAAAAACGGGTCGATCCGAGCGTCAGCGGTACCTGGCAGGTCGGGTGTGAGGCCGGCCAGCGGCACGTGCGTGGGCAGTTGCACGGCCGCGTTCCGCGCCCCACTGACAGCCGCCGCCGGGTTGCCCGTTGGCGAGTTCGGGGAGCATGCGGCCGCTAAGGCCACACTGCCGAGCGCGATGGCACCGGTTCCAGCACGAAGAAACCCGCGACGACTAAGCAAGAGTCCTCGAGAGGCCATGACTATCTCCCTCCGGGTGGTAGCCAAGTCCCCAGGGGCTACCAGCCAGATTGTAGGTCAGTCGTAGTGGCCTGCGGCGCGGTCGCTCAACGAAGGCATAGACACGGAGGCAACACGCAGTGTTGTGACCCGACCAGTCTGACTCAGTGACTGCAGTGATAGAGGCTCTGCCGATCTGACCCCCGTAGTCAGGCTCCCCTCAATGGATGCGCTTATTGTGGAATATCCCGTACGTTTTAGGCGCAATGCGCCCAGTCGCGAATAGATTGTGTTTCTGGAGCGCGCGGCGCCGCTGGCACCGGCGCCTGATCTGCAGGGGCTAGCCCAAACGGCGCAGACGCAGGCAGAGTACGCGCCGGCGGGCTGCGTCTTCCTCGCTCGAAGGCGGTGGGCGACGACCGTTCTGCCGGAACCGGACCGCAATTGCAGTTGTTGTGTGCAACGCGTTTGACGATGATCATCAGTTCTACGAGGAATAGCCCTTGCCATCGCTGCCTCGCCAGGAGGGCAAACCGGAAACTGGCGGCGCATCTGCGTACTCTTCGGCGCCACAACATGCCAGGCGCTAGTGCGCTCGGGGGCGCACAATCGAACGCGCCTG
>JAFAWJ010000750.1 GCA_019242065.1 Chloroflexota bacterium | reverse complement strand
AGCGCGCGCATGGGCACACTCAGTGAGAGCCCGTAGGCAACCGTATCGGACACGGCCCGGTTCAGCTTGCCGACGGGCAGCAGGATCGTGTGCGGCTCGGGTTCCGGCGGCGGTGGATCGCCCTCGTCGAGTTCCCACTCTTCCTCGGCGTAGTGCGCGTGAATGGCAGTGAACGCGGCCACCAGGGCCGTGACCAGCACGATGACAATCCAGGCGCCTTCCAGGAACTTGGAGGCGACCACGATCAACGTCACCACCCCCGTGGTCAGCGCCCCGACGCCGTTGATCGTCAGTTTCGTCTGCCAGCCCCGACCCCGCTCGCGCTGCCAGTGGCGGACCATCCCCGATTGCGACAGTGTGAAACACAGAAAGACGCCGACGGCGAACAGCGGAATCAAGGCGTGCGTCTCCCCGCCGAAGGCAATCACCAGGATCACCGCCAGCGCGCCGAGGACGAGAATACCATTCGAGTACGCCAGCCGGAGTCCGCGATGCGTGAACTGGTGGGGCAGGAATCCGTCATGCGCCATGACCGCCGCCAGCAGCGGAAAGCCGTTGAACGAGGTATTGGCCGCCAGGCACAGAATGATCGCCGCGGAGATCTGGACGATATAAAACAGCGGTCCACCACCCGCCACCGTCATGCCAATCTGCGCAATGGTGTTGGACTGGTCTGACGGAATCGCGCCAATGGCGTGCCCCACCGTCACGACACCCAGAAACAGCAGGCCCAGAATCAGGCCGAGGATCACCAGCGTACTGGCAGCTTTCGATGACTCCGGTGCCTCGAATTCCGGGACGCCATTGGCGATCGCCTCGACGCCGGTCATCGCCGTACAGCCACCGGCAAATGCGCGCAAAATCAAAAAGAGGGTCACCCCCTCCACCGGCGCGGGCGGCGTCTGTCCACTGGGAGCGATTCCACCGCCGAGGGTCATTTGAAACAGGCCCCATACCAGCAGCAACGCCAGCGATCCGATGAAAATGTAGGTCGGCGCCACGAAGACGCCACCGGATTCGCGCACCCCGCGCAGGTTGATGAACATCAACAGCACGATGATGGCGACGTCTAACGGAACCCGATACGGGTTCAGCCCGGGTGCCAGGGCGATCAGCGCCTCGACTCCGGCGGTGACTGAGACGGCGACGGTGGTCAGGTAGTCAACCATCAACGCGGCCGCCGCGATAAGGCCGGCGCGGACGCCCAGGTTCTCGCGTGCGACGGTATACGAGCCGCCGCCGTGCGGGTAGGCAAAAATCGTCTGCCGGTAGGACGTGATAACGATGGCGAGCAAGACGACAATCGCCAGCGCAATTGGAATGTCCCAGACCAGACCCGCCGGACCCGCCAGCAGCAGGACGTACAGGATCTCGTCAGGACCGTAGGCTACGGACGAGAGGGCATCGAGACCGAAGGCGCCGAGAGCGCGCGGTCGATCGAGCCGCTCGTGCTCACCTTCGCTGGTTCTGAGCGGTCGCCCGAAAATGAGCCGGTAGGCTGACATACGACGCACCTGTTGTACGCCGACCCGAGCGGTCAGGGCATCTCGCGATTCGAAGTATGCCGCGAGCATTACAAGCCGGTTACCAACTGAACCGTAACCCAGTCGTGGTAGGCTCGTAACCGACGCCCCCGCGGAGAGGCGTATAGTCGTGCCCGCATCTAGCGGCCGTCCACGGGCCTGGAGAAAGAGGACGCACTCCTGCACCACGTACGCCTTCTGAGACTGACACGGCTCGGCGTATCCGCCGTCCTGGGCAGCCTGATCCTCACGGCAGCAGTCGCGAGCTTCGCGCTGGCTGATTCGTCGACCAATGCCAACGTCGCGCCTCCCGCGCGCACCCCTGTCTCCGCCGATCGGCTGGCGGTGTCCCACTACGGGATGAGCGTCTTCATCTGGAACAATCCGTCCACGACCGCACGCGACCTTCAAGCGCTGCAAGCGGCTGACTTCGGCTGGCAGAAGTCGATCTTCAAGTGGCGCGAGATGAACCCCGACATCGGCGTCTACAACTTCAACGAAGCGGACCGCGTGGTCAGCGC
>JAFAWJ010000719.1 GCA_019242065.1 Chloroflexota bacterium | reverse complement strand
GCCGTTCCAGTTCGTCGAGTGGGTGCAGGGCGACCATGTCACGCTGCGCAAGAACCCTCACTACTGGCGCAGTGGCGTGCCGCTTGTCGACGAGCAGCAGATCATCCTGTTCAAGGATCCGCCGGCGATGGTCGCCCAGCTGGAGGGGGGCGCGATTGACGGTGCGATCGGACCACCGCTGACCGACGCCGCCCGCTTGAAGGATGACCCGAAGTACCGCTACGTGGCCAACGCGGCCGCGGGCACGTATACCGCGCTGGTGGTCAATACCACGTTGCCGCCCCTGGATCGCAAAGAGGTACGTCAGGCGATCAACTACGCCATCGACCGCAAACGGATTGCCGACACGGTCTATCTGGGGATTGGCGGAACGCCGAAAGCGTTGCCGTGGACTCCGCAGAATCCCGCCTACGATGCCAGCAAGGTGGACGCCTACGCCTATGACATCGACAAAGCGAAATCCATCCTCCAATCGGCGGGCGTCTCCGGTGCCCAGTTCGACATGATCCTGCCGGCCGGCGGGGCAGAGCTGGCCAGCATCGCCCAGATTCTGCAGGGTGACCTGGCGAAGCTGAACATCACGGTTGGCATTCGCCCGCTGGAAACCGCGGCCTACAACCAGACTGCACTGAGCAAACAGGGCTGGGGATTGAACGTCGGCCAATCCCTGTTCGCCCAGCTGTTACCGAGCACCATCACCGTGTTGAGTACGTACTACCAACCGACCGGGCCGCAAACGGGCTTTGTCGACGATCAGTACACGCAACTGGTCAACGCCATCGCGGTCGAAACCGATCCCGCGAAACAGAAGACGCTCTACGGCCAGTTGAACGACGTCCTGCTCGATCAGTGCTTCTTGATGCCGATTATGTCGGCAATTCCGGCGGTGCTGACGTCGGCGAAAGTGCAGGGCATCGCCTACTTCCACAACGAGGGTATCGACATGCGCGCGGCGTCCGGAGGATAACCGTCATATGCCCTGGGTCCAGTGTGGCGCAACCGACGTTCACTACGAGGAGCGTGGCTCCGGCGAGCCACTGGTATTCATTCACGGCGCGCTCTCCAGTGCCGAGACCTGGTATCGCCACCTCGAGGCGTTCAGCGCACGCTACCGCGTGCTGGCCTATGACAGCGTCAACCATGGCCTGTCGTCGAATTCGCCGCGCGACGAACCGGAGCCGGACCGCGCCGACGAGCTGGAGGCGTTTCTCGCCGCGCTCGGCATCGAGCGGCCGATCCTGGCCGGCCAGTCGATGGGCGGCATGACGATCCTGCGCTGGGCGATTCGCCACCCCGCCGCGGCGCGAGCGCTGATTATTTCCGGTATGGGCGTGCCACGCGGAGGGATGCCTGGCCGAGGTCCACTCCAGCAGCCGCTCGACAATGAAACGCTGTTTCTGGAGGTTGGCGCCTCCTTCACGCCGGAGTTCTACGCCGCCGAGCCGCTGCTCATCGACCGCTACCTGCGCGTGCGCTCGACCGCGGTTCGCCTCGAAGCGCAGCGCCATCCGCGGCAGGGCACGGCGGTCAATCCACCCTGGGAGTCCGCGGCGCTGAGCGAGGGCGTCAAGAAGATCCAGTCGCCGATGCAGATCATCGTCGGCAGCCTGGACGACCTGAAGCCGCTCACCGACAACCTGCACGCGCTGGTCCCGTCCTCACGCTACGCCGTAATACAAGGCGCCGCGCACAGCGCCCACTACGAGCGCTTCGACGAGTACAGACGCATCGTTGAGGACTTTCTTTAGATTCTTTGGAGGGAGCCCGCGCATGCGCGGGCTCCCCGAGGGGCGCATGCGCCCCTCGGCCCAGCGGTGCATGCACCGCTGGGTGCGCTGCTTTGGAGGGAGTCCGCACATGCGCGGACTCCGCAGGGTGGCGCATGCGCCACCCTGACCAGCGGCACATGTGCCGCTGGTGTGCTCCGCACGGGTCAGGGGGCTCCGCCCCCCGCCGCCGTTCGCTCCGCTCACTCCCGCGGCGACCCCCCGCGTACGTGCTGGCCGCGACTGGCAGGTCGGTCTAGCCCCTCTGGACTTGCGACAATTAGATGGGTTTGTCGAGGTAAATTTTGGCCAGTTTGGTGGGCGCGCGCGCGAGCCAGGCTTCTTCGATCAGC
>JAFAWJ010000569.1 GCA_019242065.1 Chloroflexota bacterium | reverse complement strand
GCATACCAGTTACCGACTTCTTCGTCGGCGTGCGACGCACGCAGCTGGCGCCCGACGAGGTCCTGCTCGAGATCATCGTCCCCGCCCAGCCCGCCGGCAGCGGGAGCACGTATATCCGCCACACGCCGCGCCGCGAGCTCGACATTGCCGTGGTCGGCGTCGCCTCGTGTCTGAAGATCGCCGACGGCACGTGCACGACCGCGCGCATCGCCCTGGGCGCCGTAGCACCCGTGCCGCTCCGCGCCCGGGAGGCCGAAGCGCGACTCCAAGGCGAGACCGTGACACCCGCCCTGATCGAAGAAGCGGCTGAACTGGCCGTCTCGATCTGCAGTCCGATCTCCGACCAGCGCGGCTCCGCCGAGTTCCGCCGCCACCTCGTCCGTGTCCTGACCCGTCGCACGCTGACTACCGCGCTCGAGCGGGCCACCGGCCTGTCCGTCTCACGAAATGGAGCCATCTGACCGATGCCACGCATGCTGCTGAGCTGCACCCTCAACGGTGAACCGGCCGAGCTGCTGGTCCAGCCGTACCACACCCTGCTCGAAGCCGTGCGCGATGCCGCGGGGCTCACCGGTACCAAGGAGGGCTGCAGCACCGGTGACTGCGGCGCGTGCACCGTCCACCTGGACGGCAAGCCCGTGGCCAGTTGCCTGATTCTGGCGATGCAGGCGCGCAACCGGGATGTGCGCACGATCGAGGGCCTGGCCAGTAACGAGAACTTGCATCCCGTTCAGGCCGCATTCGTGAGCCACGGGGTGCCCCAGTGCGGCTTCTGCATCCCGGGCGTGCTGATGTCCGCCAGCGCCCTGCTCGCCGACAATCCCGCTCCGTCGGAGGCCGAGATTCGCATGGGCATCGCCGGCAATCTGTGTCGGTGTACCGGCTATACCAAGATGGTCGCGGCCATTCACGAGGCCGCGGGCAGCCTGCAGGAGGGCTGATCGTCACATGGCAACCGTAATGAAGACCAGCCGCGATGTCCGCGGCATCGGCGTGTCCGTTCCGCGCATGGATGCGCCCGAGAAAGTAACCGGTCGGACCCGGTACGTTGCCGACGTCCAGATCCCGAACTTGCTCCACGGGCGCTTGCTGCGCAGCCCACACGCGCACGCGCGCATCACACGCATCGACGTCTCACGCGCCCGCGCGCTGCCGGGCGTCCGCGCCGTCCTGACCGCCGCCGACGTGCCCGAGCTGAAGCCCGGCCCCAAGACCCGCGCCCACGCCCTCATGGCCATCGATCGGGTGGTGTTCGCCGGTCAGCCGGTCGCCGCCGTCGCCGCCGACGACCTGGGCATCGCCGACGAGGCGCTCGACTTGATCGAGGTCGAATACGAGGTCCTGCCGGTCGCCGCCGACCCGCTGGTCTCGATGCAGTCCTCCGCCCCCCGTGTCTCCGACATGGGCACCCAGGCGGACACCAGCGAGGCCCAGGCCCACTCGGGCATCGCCGTCTCGGGCACCCAGACCACCACTCGCGCGCCCAACATCGCCCAGGAAGGCCGACTCACCCGCGGCGACGTGCCCGGCGACATGGCGAAGGCCGACCTCGTCGTCGAAAACACCTTCCGCGTGCCGATGGTCCACCAGGGCTACCTCGAGCCGCACTCGGCCATCGCCGATGTCGATCCCCACGGTCGGATCACGATCTGGTCCAGCACCCAGGGCTCGTTCGCGTGTCGCGCCGAAGTCGCCGACGTCCTGGAGATTCCCGAGTCGCGTATCAAAGTCATCCCCATGGAGTGCGGCGGCGGCTTCGGCGGCAAAATCCGCGCCCTGGTCGAGCCCATCGCGGTGCTGCTCTCGCGAGCGGCCCACCGGCCGGTGTCGCTCATCATGACCCGCCGCGAAGAGCTGCTAGCCGGCATGCCCGCGCCCGCGGTCATCATCCGCCTCAAGACCGGCGTCAAGAGTGACGGCACGCCCCTCGCCCTCGAGGCCGAGACCGTCCTCGAGTCCGGCGCCTTCTCGGGCGCGCTGCTGACCATGAGCGCCGTTTTCCTGGCCAGCGTGTACCAGTGGCCCGCCTTCGACGTGCGCGGTTTCGAGGTGCTCACCCACAAGCCGAGCGTGGCCGCCTATCGCGCACCGCTCGCACCCCAGACCGCTTTCGCCATCGACTCGCAGATGGACAACATCGCCCGCAAGCTCGGCCTCGATCCGGCCGAGTACAAGGCGCGTTACCTGCAGCACGGTGGCGACCTGATGGCCAACGATCAGCCATGGGCCGTCAACGGCGCCGACGAGTGCCTGCGCCTGCTGTCCGAGCATCCCCTGTGGCGCGACCGCGATGCCTGGCGCGCCAGCAGCGGCAAGAACGGCGCTGGGCTGCGCGGCACCGGCCTGGCCGTCGGCGGCTGGGTCCCCAACATTCAGCCGACCAGCGCGACGGTTCAACTGGATTCGGACGGCGGCGTGACGGTCGTCACGGGCTCGGTCGACATCGCTGGCACGAACATGGGCCTGGCCATGATCGCCGCGGAAGCGTACGGCGTGGACATCGAGCGCGTGCGCATCGTCACCGCAGATACCGACTCGGCGCCGCTGTCAGGCATCAGCGCCGGCAGCAAGACGACCTACACCATGGGCGCCTCCGTGCGCGATGCCGCCGCCGACGCCCGCCGTCAGACGTTCGACATCGCCGCGCGCGAGCTCGAAGTCTCAGTCGACGACCTGGACATGGCAGAGGACGCCGTGATCGTCCGCGGCGTGCCGGATCGTTCGATCAAGCTGGCGACAATTGGCAAGCGCAGCAACACGTTTGCCTCCAAGATCCCGCCCGTGCTGGGCGTCTCGTCGAATGCCTTCTCGGTCCAGGCGCCGGCGTTTGCTGCCGAGCTGGCCCGCATCGAAATTGACCCCGATACGGGTGAGGTCACCCTGCTCGACTTCGTCGTCGCCCAGGACGTGGGCAAGGCCATCAATCCGCTCGGCGTCGAGGGTCAGATGCAGGGCGGCGCCGTGCAGAGTCTCGGCTTCGCGCTCAGCGAGGGACTGCTGTATGACGATCAGGCCCGACTGACCAATCCCAGCCTGCTCGACTACCGCAAGCTGACGGCCGC
>JAFAWJ010000561.1 GCA_019242065.1 Chloroflexota bacterium | reverse complement strand
ATTTTCATGATCAGCATGCGCGACAGCACCGGCTGGCGCGAGTGCCTGGATATCAGCAGCCTGAGTGAAGCTGACCTGTTGCGGCGCTTCGTCGAGCTGGTCGCCGCGCGCGATCCCGACACACTCGAAAATCACAACATTTTTGGCTTCGATCTGTCATTCCTGGTCAGGCGCGCCGGGCGCCTGGGCGTGCGTCTGTCACTCGGTCGCGACGGGTCCGAGCCCCGCCTCGAAACAGACGTCTTCGATAGTGGCGAGCGACCCGAGCCCTTCTTACGCTGGCGCGTCGTCGGACGCGAGGTGATCGACACGCAGCACGCCGTCCGCCGCTACGGTCTCGCCGCCCCGGATATGCGCCGCCACGGCCTGAAGGAGGCCGCCCGCTATTTTGGCTTCGCGAGCAGCGACCGTGAGTACGTCCCCGGCGCCGAGATCTGGGCGACCTATCGGACCGATCCCGACCGCGTGCGACGCTACGCGGCCGACGACGTCGACGAGGCGGACGGCCTCTCGCAACGCCTTATGCCACCGGTCTTCGACTTGACGTGCTGGCTGCCGCGCAGCTATGAGCGCGTCGCGGCCGACACGGGCCCAACCGGGCTGTGGGAGCTGTTGCTGGTACGTGCCTATTTGCACACCGGGCGAGCGATCGCGGCGCCCACGCCGCGGCTGCAGCGCGTCGGGCCGGGCGCTCGCTCGGAGCTGTTGATGTCCGGACTGCTCGGACGCAGCGTGTGGGCCGCGGCCACGTCGCTGCTGCCGTGTGTCATGGTCGAGCACGCGATCGCGGCCGCCAACGACGAGCTCGACGTGATGCCGCGGGTGCTGGAGCGCTTGCTCGACCGCGCGGATCCCGCCGCGGAACGGCTGGCGGCTGGCGCGATCGGCTACCTGTCCGGGACGGGCTTGTTTGGGGATCCGCACGCCGCCCAGGAGACCTCGACCCTGGCGCGCCAGTATCTTGACCGCCTGGTGGCGGACCTTCGCGCGCAGGGCTGCATGCCGATCGAGGTGGACGGGGAGCAGGTGGTCTTCAGCGTTCCAGCCACGTGGACGGCTGAGCTCGAGGCATCGGTCTTTGCGCGGGCACATAGCTACTTGCCCGCGGGCGTCGAGCTGAAGTCCCGCGCACAGTACGCGGCGCTGTATGCGCGCGCGCCTGGCACCTCGATCAGCCTCGGCGAGGATGGCTCGGTCACGCTGATCGGGCCAGCGTTTCGAGCGGGCCGTCTGGAGCGCTTTGGTGACCGATTCATGCATCGGGCGGCGGCGTGCTTGCTGGTCTCAGATGTGGTGGGGCTGCGCGGGGTGTTTCTCGAGACGGTGGCTGCGCTGCGGAGCGGCGGCATCGAACTCGACGACCTGTGTGTGCAGGTCACGCTCCACAAGTCGCCGGCACAGTACCGCCGCGGCGGGACGCACGAAGAGCCGTACGAGGTGCTACTGGGCGCGGGGGTGCGGTCGTGGCGGGTTGGCCAGCGCATTCGCTACTTTCGCGAGCGGGGTGGGGCGGCGCGGCTCCTGGTCGAGGGCTCCGAGCTGAGCGCCGCGGACGCGGATACCGAGTACTACGTGCAGCGGCTGAGCGGGCTGTACTGCCAGCAGTTTGCCCAGGCCTTCACCCGCGAGGATTTTCTCAGGGTGTTCCGTATCCCCTCAGGGATGGGCCCATTCGAGCCGCCAGACCCGAGAGACTTCGCCACGGTCCGTCCGATCGCCACGGCGCTTTCATAGATTTGCCGGCATGCCCGTTTGACATGGTTTTGGGCACGCTCCTAGAGTACCGGCCGACACAAAGGAGGCGCGTTGGGCTACACGTACCGACGCCGCCGTTCGGGACCCAACTGGGGTGTGATCATCTCCCTGGTCCTGGTGGTAGGCGCCGCGGCCTACTTCGTGCCGCAGTACTTGAACCCACAGGCGGGGCCGCCGCCCCCACCGCTTGGCAGCGACGCGGCACCCGCGTCGGCCGCCGCGCAGGTCGTCGCGCCCACCCCGGACACCGAGCGTCTCGCTGAAGCCGACCAGCAGCTGGCGGCCGGCAAGTGGAGCGCCGCCGAAGCTATCTATGCCGACCTCGCCACCACGTCGCCGAGCCCCGCGGCGGCCGAGGCCGGTCTGGCACGCGCGCTGATCTACGACAACAAGCCCGCCGACGCGGTCGAGCACGCCCAGAAAGCCGCTGACCTCGAGCCGACATCCGCCGAATACCAGGCGGTCCTGGCCCAGGCGTTCGACTGGTCGGGCAACACCGATCGCGCCCTGATCGCCGCGCGGCGGGCAACTGAGCTCAATCCCCAACTGCCCGAGGCCTGGGCATATCTCGCCGAGGCCGAGACCGACAAGTTCCGCCTGAGCGATGCGAGTGACGCGCTCGGCCACGCCACTGCCCTCGATCCTGACAACCCGGAAGTGCTGCGCGTTCAGGCCTACCTGGCCGAAACGAACGCCAACTATTCCAGCGCGGTCGCCCTGTACAAGCGGGCCATTCAGCAGGCGCCCGAGCGCTCGTACCTGTACATTAGCCTGGGGCATGCCCAGCGAGCGCTCAAACAATTCGACGCCGCGATCCAGTCGTACCAGCAAGCGGCCGACCTGGACCCGGGCGACGCGCGCGCCGAAGGCGGCATGGGCGCGGCGTACTACGCCATGGAGCAGTACGACTCGGCGCAGGCGCACCTGGAGCGGTCACTCGAAATCGATCCCAACTACGCGACGGGTTGGGGCCAGCTCGGTTGGGTCTTCTACGTCCAGAAGGAGTACGACAAGGCGCAGCCTGATTTCGAAAAAGCGGTCGACCTGGAGAAGGATCCCGGCCGCAACGCCGAGTACCGGCATGCTCTGGGCTGGATCTACTTGAACGAGAAGCAGTACCCGCAAGCGAAGGAGCAGTTCACGCGCGCTCTCGAAGAGAATCCCGACCTGGAGGGCGCGAAAGAGGGGCTGCAGGTGTTGGCGTCCAACTCCGCGGCACATTGAGCCGTGCGCGCAAGGCCGTCGTCATGTACTCGCGTGTGGGCGGTGGCCACCTCTCCGCGGCGCGGGCGCTGGTCGGCGAGCTGGAAGCTACGGGCCAGTGCACTGCGACCGCCGTCGACATCTATGTAGACTGCGGCCGCTTTCCCGTTACCCGGTTCCCGGCGATTTATGCGCGCCTGGCGCGCAGCCATCCGCGACTGTGGTCGCTCATCTACCACGGCAGCAGCGCGTCGCCGAAGCTCAAGCCTAGCTGGGTGGTCGGCCCGTTCTTGCGACGTGGCGTGCGCCGCCGCCTGCAGGCCGAACGCCCCGACGTGGTGATCGGCGTGCTGCCGGCCGTCAACGAGGTGCTGGTCGAGGCCTGCACGCAGGTCGGGGCGCGACTGGAAGTCGTGCTGACCGACTGGCACTCGGTGCATCAATTCTGGCAGTCGCCCGGCGTCAGTCACTACACGGCACCCACGGAGTCGGCGCGGGACGACTGCATCCGCTTTGGCGCCGCGCCAGACGCCGTCGACGTGGTGGGCATCCCGGTGCGGCGGGAATTCGCCGATAGCCACACACTCGATCGGTCACGCCAGCTGACGGCGATTGGCCTGGATCCCGCCCGCTTCACGATCCTGGCCATGGTCGGCGCCGAGGGCTCCCCCGGCGCTCTGGGGAACCTGGCCGCGTTGGCGAGGTCGGACCTCGACGCACAACTGGTAGTGGTCTGCGGTCGTGGGCGGGCCCTGCGCGAGCGCGTCGAACACCTGCCGGCGCGCATGCCCGTCCGAGCGCTTGGCTTCGTGGAAGGGATCAGCGGCCTGATGCGCGCTGCCGACCTGCTGGTCACCAAGGCCGGTGGATTGACCCTCGCCGAGGCCTTCTGCTGCGGCGCACCGGTGGTCATCTACGATCTGTTGCCGGGCCAGGAGGCCGGCAACCTGGAGTACGTCGTCAAGCGGCAGGCTGCCGTTTACGCGGCGACGCCCGAAGACCTGGTCCGCATCACGACCACAATGGCCGCAGACTTGGCGCAACGGCAGCGGCTTGCGGCGTGTGGCGCACGGTTAGCGCGGCCGATGGCTGCCCGCGACATCGCGGCGAACGTCCTCGCGCGGTGTTTTAGACGCGGCGGGCTCTGAGCTTCGCGGCGACCCCGAAGCCGAGTGACACGGGGCCGTGGGGCCCGTCGAGAACCACAGTCGCGTTCAGCGTCTCCGCCTCACGCACCGTCATGCGTACGCCTGGCTCGACCCCGTGTTCCTGCAAATATTTCATCAGCCGCGGGTCTTCCTCGGCTTCTTCGGTGATGCGCTGGATGGTCAGCGAGTCGCCAGCGTGCGCCTCGTCGAGCGGGAACTCGTCGGGGGCCAGCCTGCCCAGTCCGGGAATGGGATTGCCGTGCGGGCACGTCGTCGGGTTGCCGAGGGCGCTCATCAAGCGCGCCTCCATGTTGGGCGTGAGCGCATGTTCGACCCCGTGGGCTTCCTCGTGGGACTCGTACCACGGCATCTTGAGCAGATCCGTGAGCAGGCGTTCGGCCAGCGCGTGGCGGCGCACGATGTTCTCGGCGGCGGTCCGGCCCTCGGGCGTGAACAGGATCTCTTTGCGAGGGCCGTGCTCGATCAGACCATCTCGCTCCATGCGCTGCAGGGTGGCCGTCACCGTCGGGGCGCTCACGTTCAGACGCTCGGCGAGACGCGCGGCGATCACAGGCAAGCCGTCTCGGGTGAGGTAGTGCAGAACCTGCAGGTAGTCCTCGACGACTGAGGTGGGAGACTTGGTCGTGTCGCCATCGAGCGTTGGCTTCACGCCTCGCGAGTATACGGCTTTCGAGGGGGGCTCCCTGGCTATTGAGCGGTCGCCGCTGTCGCTCAGACGCGGACTCGCGATGGGTCCCGCGTGGCCCGCGGCTCGGCAAGACGGCGCTGAATCGCCACTCCCAGGCGACGGACGCCCTCGCGCAACTGATCTGGCGCCACGTTTGAGAAGTTCAGCCGCATCGTGTTGATCCCGCTGTTATCGGGATGAAAACCCTGGCCTGGGACGAACGCGACTTTCTGTTGCACGGCGTCCACGAGCAGGTCGCGCGTGTTCACGTCCTCGGGCAGCTCGGCCCAGACAAACATGCCGCCGGCGGGTCGGGTGAAGCGGGCGTCGGCTGGAAAGTGCTCCTCGATCGCGCGCAGCATCACGTCCCGACGCTCTTTGTAAAACGCCCGAATGCGTGCGACGCGGTCCTCCAGAAAGCCTGGCGTGCGGGCCACCTCGCAGGTCGCCATCTGCTGAATCATGCCAGTGTGCAGGTCGGCAGGCTGCTTGCCATGCAGCAGCACCTCCATGGCCTCGGGACCGGCGACCACCCAACCCAGGCGCAAGCCCGGCGCCAGGATCTTCGAGAAGGTGCCCAGATAGATGACGCACCCGGCGGTGTCCAGTGACTTCAGGGTGGGCAGGTGCTCACCTTCGTAGCGCAGCTCACCGTAGGGGTCGTCCTCGACGATGGGCACGCCGTAGCGGCTGGCCAGGTCGACCAGCTGGTGGCGGCGCGCGAGACTCAGCGTGCGACCGGTCGGGTTCTGAAAATTGGGAACGGTGTAGATGAGCTTGATCCGCCGACCCGAGGCGGCCGACTGAGCGAGCACGCGTTCCGCGTCGTCGACCTGTAGGCCGTCGTCGTCCATGGGGACCACCGCGTAGGTGGCCTGGTACTGGTTGAAGGCCTGGAGTGCGCCGAGGTAGGTCGGGTTTTCGAGCATCACGGCGTCGCCCGGGTCGAGCATGATCCTCGCGATCAGGTCCAACGCCTGCTGCGAGCCGTTGGTGATCAGGATGTCATCGGCCGTGCAGCCAATCCCGAAACCCGAAAGTCGCTCGGCAAGCAGGGTCCGTAGCGGAAGATAGCCCTCGCTTGGTCCGTACTGAAGCGCGAGTGCTCCATCGGATTCGAGGACCCATTCGAATGCCCGTCGATACTCGTCGACGGGGAACAGTTCTGGCGCAGGCAGCCCACCCGCGAGTGAGATAACGTCGGGTTGTGCGGTGACCTTCAGGATCTCGCGAATGTCCGAGGCGCGCATACCCTCGGCGCGTCGGGCATAGAGCTGCTGCCACGGGATGGGCATGTCCCGCGCATGATAGTTGATGTCAGTTGGCAGCGATGCGCGCCGGTTGGCGGGTCCGCTCGCGTGAAAATTCTTCGCGGCGCAAGCGTTGCGCCATGCGACGCGCAAACAAAAGTCCGTTCAACGCGCGCTGATCTTCAGTCAACATACGGTGCGACGCACACGTGGAAAGTCGAACGCCCATCAAACCAAACTCGCATGTGCAATTGCGGGCAATTGCGTTGACGAGATCAAACGATTCTTGTTGCGTACCATGCCAGACGACTTGCATTGACATAAATGTCGCGAACCTCGCTGCCCCTGTGGGTGGCCGTGCAATCGCACCGTTCGTGCCACAGGCCGTGGTTCACCCGCTCTTTGATGCAAATGCAATCGCCCGTTTGCACACCACGGCCCCACTGGACCGGTACTCTGAGCTCTGGTTGGCATGATCATGTTGAGGCAGGTGGGCAAGCATGGCCTGGCGATCGCGGTCGTCGGCGCGGCCCTGATCGGAGCAAGCGTCTCGCACACGGCAGTCGCGGTGCAGTCCCAAACTGCTGACCTGACGATGGCCGCGGTGGCGACGCCGCTGCCTGCGGCCGCCACCCCGGAGGCCGCGGCGACCGTCCCGCCAGCCCTGACGCCAATGCTTAATCCCGCGACGCAGACGACCGATCAGACCCAGGCGACGGTGACGTTTGATCCGCGCCTGGGCTTGCCGCAATGGCTGCGTGCTACGACAAACCTGGCGCTGTGGTCCAGCGGCGATCCATCGGCCACGTCGACCGATAGCCTTCCCGTCGGCGCCTATGTCAAGCCGTTGGGTCCCTTCGACGACACGCGCGTCGAGGTCTACTTCCCCGGCGACGCGGCCCACGCGGCGACGCAGGCCTGGGTGGATACGGCGTACGTTGCGTCGTGCGGCGTGCCAACCTGGATCGCCCCGACGTCAGCTTCGACTGCCGCGGCGACCCTGCCGGGAGATGGCGCCTCACTGCCGGCCGCGCCGCAGCACACGGGTACCGATCCGGTGCCGAACACCACGGCCGTGCACATCGCGATCATCGACGACGCGTCTGGCCAGATGATCTATAGCGAGCAGCCCAATACCCAGGTTCCCCAGGCCAGCACGACCAAGATCGCGACGACGATCGTGGCACTCGAACGTGATCCGGATCTCAGCCAGCGCATCGACGTGACGGTCAGTGCCAGCGAGATGGTGGCGCGCGACGGATCGTCGACGATGGGCATCGAGCCCGGTCGCACGGTCTCGCTCGACACGCTGCTGCACGGGATGATGCTGCCGAGCGGCAACGATGCCGCCGAACAGGTTGCGGTCTCACTGGGCGGGACCCGCGAGCAGTACGTGCAGTGGATGAACGACGAGGTCGCGTCGCTCGGCCTCAAGGACACGCACTTCATCAACCCGAGTGGCATGGATGCCGACGGGCATTATTCGAGCGCGTACGACATGGCCATGCTGGCGCGGTACGCCATGCACAATGCCACGTTCCGTGATCTGGCTTCGGACATCGCGTACTCGGGCGACGGCTTCAAGATGGCCAATCTGAATCGGTTGCTCGGGGTCTACCCGGGCGCGGATGGGGTCAAGATCGGCTTCACCGACGCCGCCCAGAAGACGTTCGTCGCCTCCGCCATGCACGACGGTCATCGGGTGTTCGTCAGCCTGATGCGCAGCGAAGACCTGCCCGGCGACTCGAGCGCCCTGTTCAACTGGGTCTGGGATAACTACACCTGGTAGATGCCGCGGCGTTACTTCGAGGACTTTCCCGAGGGCTACAGCGTCGAGCTTGGAACCTTCAGCCTGAGCGCCGACGACATCGTCGCGTTTGCTCGCCAGTACGATCCGCAGCCGATGCACGTCGATCCGGAGGCGGCGCGTGCGACGGCGTACGGCGGCCTGATCGCCAGTGGCTGGCAGACTGCCACGAGTTTCATGCGCCTGCTGGTTGACACGGTGCTTGCCGACACCGCCAGTATGGGCTCGCCCGGCGTCGACAGTCTGCGTTGGCTCAAGCCGGTCCGCCCCGATGAGGTCCTGCGCGCGCGGTTTACGGTGCTGGAGAGTCGGCCGTCCAACAGCCGGCCCGAGTGGGGCATCGTGCGGTCACTTGGCGAGGTACTCAATCAGGCCGACGACGTCGTGATGCGCTTCGAGGGCGTCAATTTCCTCGCGCGACGGCCACCCGGTTAGCGATCAGGGCCGCGGTTGCGCCGGCCCCGACACCGTTGTCGATGTTGACCACCACCAGCCCTGGCGCGCAGGTTTGCAGCATCGACAGCAGCGCGGCGACACCGCCGCCACCCAGCCCATACCCGATGGACGTGGGCAGTCCAATCACCGGCATGTCGACGAGCCCGGCGACGACGGACGGTAGTGCGCCGTCCATGCCAGCCACCACGATGACCACGTCCGCATGCTGCGCCCGAAGCGCGTGGAGCGGGGCTTCGAGCCGATGCAGGCCGGCCACGCCGACGTCGTCGGCGCGCACGATGCGGCAGCCCATCTCGCGCGCGACCCAGGCAGCTTCGTCGGCGACCGGCCCATCGGATGCTCCGGCCGTCAAGATGGCGACTACCCCACCGCTCTCGACCGGCGGCGCCGCGTCCCGCCGCGTCACCAGCAACGTCTGACCGCTGACCAGCATCGATACGTCGTCGGCGGCTAACTCGGCCTGGAGTTGACTGGTGGTCTCGGCCGAGGCGCGACTCACCAGGACGCGACCGGTCGGTCCGCGTGCCAGGAGCTCGCGAAGGGCAACGAGCGTGAGCGCCGGCGCTTTGCCTGCCGCGTACACGATCTCGGGCACACCTTTGCGTGCCTGCCGGCCGGGATCGACCTGCACCTGCGCGGCGCCAAGCACCGCGCCGAGCCCGGCGAAGGGGTCGAGCTCAGGCACCGATGACTGGCAGCGGAACGACACCCTCGTTCAGGCTGCCCGAGCGATACCCACGTGGGTCGATCTCGACGGCCGGAAAGCCCAGACGCAGCAGGTCCGCCTCGATCCGCTCCGCCAGACCTTCGCCGGCCACCCGCCCGAGCTCGTCAGGTGCGATTTCGACGCGGGCACGGTCGGCGAAGTGACGCACGCGTAGCTGGCGGAAGCCCAGCGCGTGCAGTGCCTGCTCGGCCTGCCCGATGCGCGCCAGCTTGTCGGGGGTGACCGACTGGCCATACGGCACGCGCGACGACAAACACGCCAGCGCGGGCTTGTCCCAGTTGGGTAGGCCCAGAACACGCGCCGCCGCGCGGATCTCCTGTTTGCCCATGCCAGCTTCGTGGAGCGGACTGCGGACATGGTCGGCGCGTTCGGCGGCGGCGCGCGCGCCCGGTCGCCAGTCACCCAGGTCGTCCACGTTGAGACCGTTCAGGATATAGCAGGCGTTGACCTCGCGCGCCACGTCTTCGAGCTCGGTGTACAGGTGTGTCTTGCAGAAGTAGCAGCGATCGATGGGATTGCTGGCGTAGCGCTCGTCTTCGACCTCATGCGTGTACACCAGGCGATGGCTGAGCCCGAGGGTACGGGCCAGGTCGAGCGCGTCCTGCAGCTCGGACGGGGCGAGGCTCGCGGACACGGCGGTTGCGGCCAGCGCGCTGGAGCCGAGTTCTTGCTGGGCGACGACGGCAACCAGCGTTGAATCGACCCCGGCCGAGAAGGCGGTCACTGCCGATCCGTACTCGCCAATCAGCGAGCGCAAGCGCGCGAGTGCGTCGTCAGACATGTCTCTGTTGGGCAGTCTAAAGCAAAATCCACTGTGTGGCCCGTGATGCGCTCTCGTGGCTCTTTAGCCTCGCCGATCAGGAACGTGGCGTCGGCTGGAACCCGCGCGCCAGCGCCGACGAGCAATGGAAGCTGGGCCGCACGCGCGCCCTGCTCGATCTCGCCGGCGCGCCCGACCGCCACCTGCGCATCGCCCTGGTGGCGGGTACCAAAGGCAAAGGCTCGACCAGCGCGATGCTGGCCAGCATCCTGGGCGCCAGCGGTCGGCGCTGCGGCCTGTACACCAAGCCGCACCTGCAGGCGTACCGCGAGCGCATTCGCGTCGACGGCCGCGCCATTTCGGCCGACGATCTCAGCGCCCACCTGGACACCTTCCGAGACCTCTCGGCGAAGCTGCCGC
>JAFAWJ010000436.1 GCA_019242065.1 Chloroflexota bacterium | reverse complement strand
CGAAAAGCTGCGCTTCGTCCTCGATCGCAAATATCACGAGCTGGCCGCCGTGGGTATTCCGCGTCCCGACGCGGACGCCATCGCCGACGAGTACCTGGCGCTGACCCAGCGCCTGATGCCGTACATCGCCGAGACCCAGCCACTGGTCGACGAAGCGGTCGCCCGCGGCCGACAGGTGGTGCTCGAAGGCGCCCACGCCACGCTGCTCGACCTGGACCACGGGACGTATCCGTACGTGACCAGCAGCAACTGCACCGTCGCCGGCCTGCTGCAGGGCTCGGGGATCGGACCGCGCCGGCTCACGCGCGCCATCGGCGTGTACAAGGCGTACTGCAGTCGGGTAGGCGAGGGACCCTTTCCTACCGAGCTGTTCGATGCCACTGGCGAGCGCATTCGGGAAATCGGCCACGAGTACGGCACGACCACCGGCCGCCCGCGGCGCTGCGGCTGGTTCGACGCCGTGGCTGGGCGGCATGCCTCGCGCATCAATGCCTTCGACGGCATCGCCCTGACGCGGCTCGACTTGCTGACGGGGTTTCCCGAGCTGAAGGTGGGTGTCGCGTACGAGCTGGACGGCGAGCGGATCGACTACTTCCCGAGTCAAGCTGAGACGCTCGCCCGCTGCGTACCGGTCTACGAGACGTTCGAGGGCTGGGATGAGCCGGTTACGGGCGCGCGCGGCTGGGGAGACTTGCCCGCCAACGCGCAAGCGTACGTGCGCCGATTAGAGGTGCTGCTGGAAGCGCCCGTGCAGCTCATCGGCGTAGGCGAAGCGCGCGAGGAGATTGTCCAGCTCTAGTTAGTTTGCGCTGCAAGACGCCAGCCTCCGCGTTCGGGGTGGCTGAGTCGGGCAGGTTGAGATGTAGTTCCCCAGAGGGGACCCCTCTGGGGAGTGTGTTGACACGCGGAGGTCAGGTTCCCAGATGCCCAGCCGCTGGTTTTTGCACTGAGAACTAGCGAACGGCCAAGAGCGCAGCGGCTTCGTCCACGCGGCCGATATACGCGAAGGCGTGCTCGGGCACGTGATCCCAGCGGCCCTCGAGGATTTCGCGGGCGCCGCGAATCGTCTCGGCTACGGGCACGTACTGGCCAGGCAGGCCCGTAAACGCTTCGGCCACGAACATCGGCTGACTCAGAAAGCGCTCCAGCCGCCGCGCGCGAGCCACGACCTGGCGGTCGTCTTCGGAGAGCTCGTCGAAGCCGAGAATGGCGATGATCTCCTGCAGCTCCTTGTTGCGCTGCAGCACCCGCTGCGCCTCGCGCGCCACGGCATAGTGCTCGGCACCGACCACGCGTGCGTCGAGAATGTGGCTCGTCGACGCCAGCGGGTCGACCGCTGGAAACAGGCCGCGCTCCATGATCGAGCGCTCCAGGCTCAGGGTGGCGTCGAGATGAGCGAAGGTCGTGGCCGGCGCCGGATCCGTGTAGTCGTCGGCAGGCACAAAGACAGCCTGGAGCGAGGTGATCGAGCCGCGGTGTGTCGAGGTGATGCGCTCCTGCAGCTGACCCATCTCGTTGGCGAGCGTCGGCTGATAGCCCACCGCGCTGGGCGGGCGGCCCAGCAAGGCGGAGACCTCTGAGCCAGCCTGAGTGAAGCGAAAGATGTTGTCGATGAACAGCAGCACGTCGCGGCCCTGGTCGCGGAAAAACTCGGCCAGGGTGACGCCCGTCAACGCCACGCGCTGCCGCGCGCCGGGGGGTTCGTTCATCTGCCCAAAGACCAGCGCGACTTTGTCGAGCACGCCGCGCTCGAGCAGGTCGTGGTACAGGTCGTTGCCCTCACGGGTGCGCTCGCCGACGCCGGCGAACACCGACAAGCCGCCGTGCTCGCTGGCGACGTTGCGGATCAGCTCCTGGATGATGATCGTCTTGCCGACGCCCGCGCCGCCCAGGATGCCGATCTTCCCGCCACGCGGAAACGGGGCGATCAGGTCGATAACCTTCAGGCCCGTCTCGAACATCTCGGGGACCACGTTCTGCTCGACCAGGGCCGGAGCGGGACGGTGGATGGGCAGCTGGGCTGCGGCCTCAATTGGACCGCCGCCGTCGATCGGATGGCCGAGCACGTCCAGCACGCGGCCGAGGGTGGCCTGGCCGACGGGCACGCTGATGGGTGCGCCGGTGGCGTGCACCAGCATGCCCCGCCGCAGTCCCTCGGTCGGTCCCATGGCCACGGTGCGCACGATGCTGTTACCCAGGAGGTGCTGGACTTCGAGCACGAGCGTGCCGCCAGCATCGGTGTCGAGCTCCAGGGCGTGGTGGATCTCGGGGACATGGTCATGGCGGAACTCAACGTCCAGGACGGGGCCGACGATGCGCACGACTTTGCCAAGGTCCGTGTCGGGGGGCTCCAGATCGGCCGGCAAGGGCTGGTGGAGGAGGTAGTCGGATTCGTAGGCGCGGGCCAGCGCGCCCGGGTCGCCGAGGCGGGCGAGGATGGCGGGGATGGGCAATCCACCGGCATGCGCCTCGGCGATGTGGGAGGCGATTTCGCGGACGGCGTCGTCGCGCGCAGGAGCTGGCAGGCGATCCAGCAGGCGGCGGGGCTGGTCGATGTAGCGCTGGGCCCGGGCGTGATCGGGTGAGCCAGGGAGCGGGTGCATCGGGGACCTCCTTGTCCACGGTGGCCTGAGCATCGGTCACGTTTGCGATGGCGGTCTGCGAGTGGGTCAGGTTGGCGACGGCGTGGGTGAGCGCGTGCCACTCGGCGAGCTGGGTGTGCAGCAGGCGCTGGCCATCGGCGGTGAGGTGGTAGTACTTGCGCGGCGGGCCGTCGCGCGACTCCTGCCAGGTGGCGGCGACGAGGCCGTCGCGCTGCAGGCGGCGCAGGAGTGGGTAGAGGGTCCCCTCCGGGGCGGCCAGGGGGTGGCCGAGGGCGGCGAGCCGGGTGGCGAGCTGGTAGCCGTAGTGGGGCTCACGGGCGATGAGGGCGAGGACGCACAGCTCGAGGACGCCGCGGCGGGCCTGAGCGAGCCAGTCGCGGCGGTCGACGTCCACGGTCAGGAGTGTACCACAAGGTACCTTGCAGCACACAGTAGTCGCGTGCAGGCTACCCTTACCCGCAAGTGGCGAGGCGGCGGC
>JAFAWJ010000292.1 GCA_019242065.1 Chloroflexota bacterium | reverse complement strand
GCGCGGATCGACCAGCGCATAGGCGATGTCGGCGGCGAGGTTCGATAGCAGCACCAGCACGGCGATGATCATGGTGAAGCCCATCAGCACCGGGTAGTCGCGCTGCGTGATCGCCGTCAGCGCCAGTTGACCCATGCCCGGCCAGGCGAAGATCTGCTCGATAACGACCGCTCCGGCGAACAGCGCCGGGATCTGGATGCCGATCACGGTGATCAGCGGCAGCAACGCATTCGGCAGCGCGTGGCGCAGGATTACCAGGCGGCCCTGCAGTCCTTTGGAGCGGGCGGTCGTCAGGTAGTCCTGGCGGATCACCTCCAGCAGGCTGGCGCGCGCGTAGCGCATGAACGGTCCGGCCAGGCTGAGGCCCAGGATCGTCGCCGGCAGGATCAGATGGTCCAGGTCGTCCGCCACGCTACGCGGCTCGCCGGCGGTGTACATGCCTGAGGTTGGCAGCAGATTGAGCTTGAGCGAGAAGATATAGATCGCCGCCAGGCCGAGGAAGAAGCTCGGCGTCGAAATCGTCGCCAGGCTGATGACGGCGGAGGCGTAGTCCAGCGCCGAGTACTGGCGGATCGCCGCCAGCAGTCCCAGGGGCACGCCGAAGGCGAGCGCCAGCAGCAGGGCGGTGCCCATCAGCTCGGTGGTCGGCCAGATGCGCTCTTTGAGGATGTCGCCGACCGGCCGCCGGTCGAAGAAAGAGTAACCGAGGTTGCCCTGGGCCAACTGCGACAGCCAGGCGACGTACTGCACGGGCAGGGGCTGGTCGAGGCCCAGCTCCGCCCGCTTGCGCGCGACAAAATCCTCGGCGCCGCCGGCCATGTACTCCGGGTTGATCATCATGCGCACCGGATCGCCGGGCGCCAGGCGTACGAAACAGAAGCTGAGGACCGTGATGCCCAACAGCACCGGAATGGATATCACAATGCGGCGCAGCAACCAGCGGTACATCAGGACGCTACAGAATCCCACCCATGGGAACCCCTCTGAGGAACAACGTCCTTATGGGGCAAGCGACCACTCGGCAGCGTTCCAGAACCCGTATGTCAACTCGCCGTGCGCCTTGAAGTTCTGCAGCTTGTCCGAATACGCCCACACCGCCGCCGGCACGTACAGCCAGATATACGGCGCCTCGTCATTGGTAATGCGCGCCACCGTCTGATACGCCTGATTGCGCGCCGTGGGATCGGTCGTCGCCCGCCCGGCGGCAAAGGCGGCGTCCACATCCGCATTGCAGTAATGCGCGTTGTTGCCACCCGCCGGATAGGCCTGCGAGCACTCGTTCGGCACCGACGTGCTGTCGCCGTCGATGGTGTACAGCCCACCCCCATACAGGCTCAGGTCGAACGTGCGGTTCTTCATGTTGTCGACCAGCGGCCCCGCCTCGAGCGGATTCAACTCCACGTTGATCCCCACCGCCTGCAGCTGGGACTGGATGATCTGGACGGTCGCGTCGCGATCGCGAATTCCCGGTATCCACTGGATCTTAATCACCCGCGACGCGTCCCAGCCCGCCGCCTGCAACAGCGCACGCGCCTTATCGGGGTTGTATTCGTACTGGTTCAAATCGGAGGGGATGGCTTCAGGCGGACCCAGCACGTGCGTATTGGTGAGCGACCCCTGACCTGCCAGGACCTGGCCGACGATGTCCGCGCGGTCGATCGCGTACAGCATCGCCTGCCGCACGCGCTTGTCCTGCAGGTACGGCTGGTCGACGGCGACGGCCATCAGGATGATGCCTGGCCCGGACTTGGAATCGATCTTCACGCCAGGATCGGCCTTCAGGCGGTCAAGGTCCGTCGGCGAGATCTGCACCAGTTGCATTTCGCCTTTTTCGAGCTGCGCAGTCGCCACGTCGGTTGTCAGCGGCTTCAAGAACACATGGTCGATGGCCACCGGCGCCCGATAGTTCGGATTCTTCTTCAGCTCGACGAACTGGTCAGTTCGATACTGGACGAACGAATACGGCCCCATGCCGACGGTCGGATTGAGAAAGAAGGCATTGTCCGAGAACGTGTTGATGTCGGCCGTGCCAAGGACATGCTGGGGCAAAATGCCGAAGAATGGCCAGCTGATCGACGAGATGAACGCCGCATTCGGCTGGTCGAGTTGGACGACAAAGGTATTGTCGTCAGGCGTTTGGAAGCCAGCCACATCCGGAGTCGCTCCGCTGCGATAGTCGGCAATCCCTGCGACGTGATCGAACTTGGCTGCGTAGGCGCTGCCTGAGGCTGGGTTGGCCAGCAACTTGTAGGTGAACAGGACGTCCTTCGAGGAAAACGGCTCGCCGTCACTCCACTTGAGGCCTGGTCGCAAATTGAACGTGAAGGTCCTTGCGTCGGGCGAGGCTGTCCAGGTCTGGGCCAGACGTGGCTCGTAGGCGTACGTGTCGTTGACCATCAGCAGCGCGTCGTAGATCAGGGTCTCGACCTGGGTATCGGGACCGTTGGTCGGTGCGAGCGGGTTCCAGTTCTTGGGCTTC
>JAFAWJ010000181.1 GCA_019242065.1 Chloroflexota bacterium | reverse complement strand
GTTCAACGGCGACATCCAGTTGGAGATCCGCGACTCGAAGCCGGATTGCCTTTTTGCCCGACAAGGCACGCGTGACAGCCAGGGGGTGATCTTCGCCCAGGGCTCACGGTTCGGCGGACATGCGCTGTACGTGCAGAATGGCGCCTTGACGTACGCCTACAACTTCCTGGGCGTGCCGCCCGAGTGGCGCGCTACGGGCGCAGCGCCGACTTCAGGTCGGCACATCGTCGGGGTGGAGTTCACCAAGCAGCGAACGGGCGAATTCCACGAGTCGTACGGTCCGCTCAAGCTCTACGTGGACGACCGGGTAGTGGCCGAGGCGGAGTTGAAGACGATGACCGGTCACTTCGCGCTATGCGGTGAGGGACTGTGCATCGGCTACGACGGTGGTGACGCGGTCAGCTCCGACTACAAGCCGAAGTTCGAGTTCAGCGGTGGACGCATCGTCAAGGTCGTCTTCGACGTGGCCGACGACGCCTACGTCGACGTCGAACGCCATTTCGCCGCAGCCATGGCGCGCGACTGACGTGACCGTCTGATGGGGCAGGCGATTGGCCAGATCCTGCCGCTGGCGGTCGGCGTGGCGCTCAGTCCGGTGCCGATCATCGCCGTGATTCTCATGCTGGTGACGGCCGACGCGAAAGTGAACGGCCCCGTGTTCATCCTGGGCTGGCTGGTTGGTCTGGGCGTCATCGGAACCATCGTGCTCCTGGCGGCCGGTTCCGGCGGCGCCAGCAGCGGCGGCCAGCCTGCCACCTGGGTGAGCTGGCTCAAGTTGATTCTGGGCGTGCTGGCGTTGCTCATCGCGCTGCGCCAGTGGCGCGGTCGGCCACAGGGGGACGCAGCGCCGCCAGCTCCCCAGTGGATGGGCGCGATCGAGAAATTCACGCCCGTCCAGGCGCTCGGCGTCGGCGCACTGCTGTCCGGACTCAATCCGAAGAACACCTTACTGGCCATCAGCGCGGCCGCCGCTATCGCCGCCACGGGCATCAGCGGCGGCCAGCAAGCCGTCGCGTACGTCATTTTTATGATCCTCGGCACGGTCGGCGTGGGCGCGCCGGTCGTGATCTACTTCGCCATGGGCCATCGGGCGCCGGCGTTGCTCGACAAGCTCAGACAATGGATGGCGCAGAACAACGCGGTGATCATGGCGGTGCTGATGCTGGTCATTGGCGCCAAGCTCGTCGGTGACGGAATCGCCGGACTCTTCTGAGTCGACCAGATAGTTCCAGTCCAGTACCGCTGCTGCGCCGTCCTGCGCGACTACCAGCGGGCCTGGCTGCGCGGCGACCTGCTGGCCGGCGGTAAGTGTGGCAGCCATCCTCATTCCCCGGTCTGATCGTCTACCGCTTTGACAGTCAGTTGTTTTTCGCCAACGCGCTGTATTTTCGCGAATACGTCGACGCGCTGCTGGATACCGCGCGCAACATTCTCTTCGGCCGTGGACGCGTTTCGCCACATCCTGGTTCGCCGACCGTGTAACCGTGTGATCAGCGGACGCGAACGCAGGTGTAGGCGGCGTAGAGGCGGGAATCGGCGTACGTCGCGTCTTTGATCTCGAAACCGGCTTGCACGAGCATTGGCTCGAATAGCCAGGTGAAGGTGCTGTACTCGTCACGCAGATGGGTCTCCAGCTCCGCACGCGTCCAGCCCTGGTCTGACCGTTCCGCGGCGCCCTGGAGCCAGGCCTCGATCACGTGCGGTGCGTCTCCGGCAGCGCAGGACAAAAAGAGATCTCTGACGCGCAGCACTCCACCCACGCGGAGCATGCTCCCGATGTGTGTGAGCGCCAGCGTTTTCCAGAAGTCGGGCAGCTGGTGCAACGCGTGGCGCGAATACACAAAGTCGGCTGGTTCACCGGTGTGTGCATAGCTGAGAAAACCGGCCTGGACGCAGGTGAGATTGGTCAGGTCGCGGGCAGCGGCTTCACGACCAACGGCAGACAGCATCGCCGGCGAGATGTCGACCGCGACGACGCGACGGCACAGCGGTGCGGCAGCCAGGGCGAAGGCGCCGGTGCCAGCACCGACATCGACGACCGTCGAGGTCGGACCGAGCCCCAAAGAGCGCAGGTGGGCGAGGTCGTCGGTGGGATCGACCCGCGCCTTGCGATCGTAGCCGGCAACGTAGGTTGGATCGAGATGCTCGGGGCCGGCGTGCGCGAGTTCGTCCAGGTACCAGGCCGGCAGGGGTACTCGAGCGGTAGATTCGACGCGCATCGTCGTCAGGTTAGTGTGGATGTGGATGCGGGTGCGGATGTGAATGGGCGTCACTCGCATGCGACGGATCCGCCCGATAGAAGCGAATGCACGGCTGGCCATCCACAGGGCATGTCACCTGGAGTGGTGACGGCCCGGAGCGCGCTACTTGAAACTCCGCCCGGCAGACGACGCAGGCATACCACTCGGCGCTCATGACCGAGCGGCATCCAGCAGGGCTTGCTTGACGCTGCGCTTGTCGAGGCCGCCAGCAAACAGCAGTGACTTCACAGTGAACGGCAGGACTTCGGACGGATGGATCACCGGCGCCAGGTCGACAAAGTCGAACTCGGCGATGGACACGCGTTCGAACCCGATCAAGGGCACGCCAGCGTCCACCGCGTCGCGGAGTCGCTCGGCAACCGGATGTGCGAAGTCCTCGTCGGACAAAATGGCGAACGGCACACGGCCTTCGATGGTTTTCGACAGGGCGGATTGGATGGCGGCCACCACCAGGTCGACCGCATCCGGTGCTGGATCCCGATCCTGCGGCAACTGAAAGAACAGCGCAACCGGTGTTTGACCGTCGACGAGGTCCGCGCGCTGGAATGCGGCGTCGATCGCTTCCGCCACGACGGACTCCGTCACGCTTCCAGCCAGCATGACGCGCGGCACCAGCACCGGCACATTGCGGAGCGGAAGAACCGATTCGTCGGTCACCAGGACATTGATGCCCGTTTGCGAGCTGAACATCGAAGCGCCCACAGCCGTCGCGCGGATACCCAGATTCGGATCGACGACCGACGGCAAGCTGATGGCACCGCTCGCGAGCGCACCGCGGATCGCACGCGCGAGCGGCTGACCCAGGTCACCAAAATCGGCCGTCTCGCGGAAGAAGATGTATTCCGAGACACCGCCGGAAAAGGTGATCGCCTGCGGCGTGAGGTCGTCCGGCAGCGGATCGGTCAACATGAGCTGCTCGGTCAGACTGTCCAACGGCCGCTGCATGATGCGGCCGGCGATGCAGTCCGCCCACGTCTGGACGATCGTGCGCTCCGCATGCGCGGCGAGTGGCTCACCCAACGCGAGCTGGACGCCGAGATGCGCGGCCATGGCCTTGACGGGATCGTCGATACGCACCAGGCGGCCATCCGCGTCTTTGACCAGCTGGCGCGCGCC
>JAFAWJ010000154.1 GCA_019242065.1 Chloroflexota bacterium | reverse complement strand
AGCGACGCGCGTGCAACGGTTCACACTCGAGTGGCTGGACCTCAAGCTGCTTGGCCTGATCGTCTCGGTGGGGGCGGCGGTTGGGCTCCGGTTCTTCTCGGACTTCAGCTTCGCCACCATCGAGCATCAAGCCGCGTTGGCAAATCTGAGTGTGAACCATTTCTCACTTGCAGATCTGGGTTTACTCACCCTCAATAGCCTTGGCTATCAACTTCAGCGCGATTGGTTCAATCTCACGCCGCAGGCGCCGGCAGAAGTGGTCGGGGTCATCTTGGTGCTGGCGATCGCCTATGGACTACTGAAACTGGCGGTCTCGCCGACGGTGGCAGCCGTCATCGTTATGTTCGGGGCACCGTTCGTCGGCATCGGCGCGACTCTGAGTGCCTGCGTCTGGGTTCTGGCCCGCGCAGTCCGCGCAACTTGAGCACCACTTCCGCCGAGCGCCAAGCGGATTGGCGCAACGCGCTGCTCGTCGCCCTGCTCGGGCTGACGTTAGGTGCTCTGTACTTCATCGCCATCGATCTGCAGGCCCCGAACTACAGCTTCTCGCAGCAGCAGAACGTCATCCAGGGAACGGCTGGCTCGCCATATCGATATCGCGTGCTGGTGCCGTTTGTCCTGAGTGGCCTGACGCACGTCTTCGCGTTTCTGGGTCCGCCGCAGACGGCGTATCTGGGGGCGTCACTCGTCTACGACTGCGTCGCGCTGGTGTTCCAGTTGCTGATGCTGTACGCGTTGTTCCGCCAGTTCTTTTCGCCCCTTCACTCGCTGCTGGGGGTGTCGTTCATCGGTGGCGTGACCGTCCTGACCCTTGCGTATTTTACGTACCAACCCTGGTCAATCCTGGAGGTCGCCTTCTTCGCTCTGGGGTTCGTGCTGGCGTACCGCGGGCGGTGGGCGTGGGTCGGCGTCGTCGTCGTGCTGGCATCCGTCAATCGAGAAACCGGTGTCTTTCTGCCGCTTGCGCTATTTCTGGCCAGTTTGCAGGATCTGCGCCCGTTCGGGATGGCGACACTACGACGTGCAGCACGTCGGCGCGAGACGTACCTGTCGTTCGCGTTCCTTATGGTGTCGGTGCTCATTTTTGGCGGACTCCGCCTGGTACGCGGGAGTGCGGATCCGGTCGACGAACTGGACAATGTGATCGTGCGCAATATCCAGCGCAACAATGTCATCGCGGCGGCGTCGGCGATTCCGCTCGTACTCGGGTTTGGTTGGCTGTACGCGGCACTTGGGTACCGGCGCGCGCCCAGATTTTTGCGCGGAGTGGCGCGGGTGCTGCCGTTTTATCTGCTGGCGTTTGCGATCTGGGGTTGGTGGCGCGAGGTCCGCATCCTGACCACCCTGTACCCGATACTGGTGCCGCTGGTGCTGGTGTATTGCTGCGATTCGTGGCGCTCGTCCAGGTCGTCATCGTGAGCGTTGGCACTATCGCGGCGGCCTGGCGGGTTTCGAGTGCGCTGGGGGACACTTCCAAGTAGCGAGTTTCGGCCGGTCGTAAAAGCTAGTCGCGGGTCGGCCAAGCCGAACTGGGCGAGCTAGCAGGAGTGGCGTCCGACACATGGTCGCATAGTCACGCGACGCGAGTACTGCGGCTGACTCGTCGTCGGCATCGCCGGTTCTTGGCGGGGCTTTGCAGGCAATCGACAGGCGACGCTAGAAAACTGTCCTTTCAGACAGGTCGCCACCTGACCGCTCAACCGAGGGCCGTACCAACACAGGTGGCCGATGCTCTGAGGTATGGAATTGCACATCTGGCTGCAGCCGTCGCTCGACGCGCGGCGTGCCGAGCTTCTGGACGAGGCCGAGCGCGCGCGTCTCGCGGCTGCCGTCCGCCAGCAGGAGGAAGCTATCCATGCACCCAGCATTGATCCCACACGTCGCGTTGATTACCGGCTCGTCGCAGGGCCTCGGATTGGCAATCGCGCGAGTTTTCGCGGAGCGCGGCATCGGCCTGATCCTGACCGCGCGCCACGCGGAGCCGCTTGAACTGGCACGCCGCGATCTTGCCGAGCTGACCAGGGTCATCGCGGTGCCCGGCGACGTCGTCGACCCCGCACACGTGGAACGCCTTGTCGCCGCCGGCCTAGAGACCTTCGGCTCCATCGACATCCTTATCAACAACGCTTCGGAGCTCGGTCCAACACCCATGCCCGAGTTGATCGATCTCGATCCGGATGCGTTCGTACGAACTCTCGACGTCAACCTGGTCGCGCCACTTCGGCTGATCCAGCACGTCCTCCCCGCCATGCGCACCCGCGGCGAAGGCCTGGTCATCAACGTCACCTCCGACGCCGGCCTGGAAGCGTACCCAACCTGGGGCGGCTACGGCGCGAGCAAGGCCGGACTGGAGCACCTGTCGCGCGTGCTTGCCGCTGAACTGGAGGACAGCAGTGTGCGCGTGTTTGTGGTCGATCCGGGCGACATGAACACCGACATGCACCGCGCCGCCGAACCTGGAGTGGACCTCTCGCACCTGCCCACACCCGACCTGATTGTACCCGCGTTCGTGCGCCTGCTCGATGAACCCAGCCATTTTGGGCGCTTCGAAGCGCAGCAACTGCTTCGCTCTCCGGAACGGGAGATTGTTTCTCTATGATGCAACTTGAACACCATTCAGGTCTGCTGGAATTTGTTTTGCCAGCCGACCTCGAA
>JAFAWJ010001039.1 GCA_019242065.1 Chloroflexota bacterium | reverse complement strand
GGAGCGGCACGGGTGCTACGGCGCCCAGGGCGATCCGCGCGGTCGTGCACGTGCCGTCGGCGATCGTCAGGTAGGCGGCGACGCCGACCACGGCAATGTCGAGCTCGCGGCGCGGCGTGTGGCGGACGTACGTGTTGCCGCTGCCCGCGGGCTGCGCGGGAATGATGATCTCCAGCAGGACCTCGTCGGGCGCCAGCTGTGTGCGTCGCACGCCGACGAAGAAGTCGGTAACTGGTATGCGGCGCTGGCCGCGCGGGCCGCCGACCAGCAGCTCGGCGTCGAGGGCCAGCAGCGGCGGTGCCATGTCCGCCGAGGGCGCGGCATTGGCCAGATTGCCGCCCAGGGTGGCCAGATTACGGATCTGGTACGAGCCGACGACGCTGGCGCCTTCGGCGAGCGCGGCGAAGCTCTGGCTGACCAGTGGCGATTGTTCGAGGGTTCTGGCCGAGACGCCCGCGCCGACGTGGAGGGACCCGTCGGGCTGCTGCTCGAGGCGCTTGAGCTCGGGGACAGCGCTGAGGTCGACGACTGTACGCACGCGGAGCATGCCCGTTTTCATTTGCGGCAGGAGGTCGGTGCCGCCGGCCACGAGCTTGACGTCGGGGCCATCCGCCAGCGCCTGTTGGCACGCCTGCAGCGTGTCCGGCAGAGCAAGTTCGAACCGTCTCACAACGGGCGACATCATACTCGGGCGAGGGCGTACCAGGCGCTGGCATACAAGTGTGGCGGACATGGGGCGCCACACTTCGCCGAAGACTGTGTTTAGGAAGGACAATCGTGAGCGGCGACACGTGAAGTGGTGGATTCTGGGCGCCGTGGCCCTCGGGCTGGCGGTGCGGCTCGCGGTGCTCGCGGGGCCGCTCGGCGAACTGGACGCGGACGAGGCGGTCGTCGGACTCATGGCCCGCCATATCGCGTTCGACGGCGAGCGGCCGATCTTCTACTACGGCCAGGCGTACCTCGGCAGCCTGGAGGCCTTCTCGGCCGCGCCGCTGTTCCTGCTGTTCAACTCCAGCCCGCTGCTGCTCAAGCTGGTGCCAGTGGCGTACAGCCTCGGGTTCCTGGTGCTCAGCGCCCTGGTCGCACGGCGTCTGTTCGGCGACGGCCCAGCCGTCCTGACCGCTCTGTACCTGGCGCTGCCGCCCGCCATGTGGTCGGTGTGGAGCACCAAGGCGCGCGGCGGCTACGCCGAGGTGCTGTTTCTCGGCGAGGCGCTGCTGCTGATCGCGCTGTGGCTGGCGTCGGCCAGGCGACCCATCTGGGGTGTGCTGGTGGGCGGCCTGGTGGCTGGTCTGGCGCTGTGGACGCATCTGCTGGCGGTCGTCTACATCGTCCCGGTCCTGGTGTTCCTGCTGTTGCGGCGGCGCGACTGGTCGCTGGCGGATGGCGTTGTCGCTGCTGCTGGCGGACTGGTGGGCGCAGCACCGCTGCTCATCGCCAACGTCGCAGGAGGGTTCGCCACGCTGAACGTCGTCGGCGGCCCGAGTGGATTGCGGGCAGAACCCGCCGGTGAGCTCGTCCGCTTTCTGCGTGTCGGACTTTCGATGCTGGCGGGCATTGGCCGGCCCGTACCGCCGCCGACGACGGCCGCGGACCTGGCCCTGGATGTGCCGACCGCCGGACCGTTGCCGCTGGTCGTGCTGCTGGTGGTGGGGCTGATCGGCGTGCTACTCTGGCACGCCGGATCCCTGCGGCGGCTGGTTGCGCGGGGGCCGTGCAGCGACGCCGCGCTGCTGGTGCTCGTGGCGCTCATGGTGCCGCTCGTGTTGATCCTGACGCCGTACGGCTACCTGATGGCCGAGCCACGCTATGCCCTACCGCTGTACTCGGTGGTGCCGCTGGTGGCCAACGTCGTCTGGCGCTTGCCGACGCTGTGGCGCTGGGGGGCGTGCACGGCGGTTGTGGCCCTGAACGTGTGGAACATGTTCGCGACGGCGGCAGTGGTGGTCCGGCCGGCCGGTGTGGTGGATACCACGCCTGCCAACCGGCAGGTGCTGATCGACTACTTGCAATCGCACGACCGCCACCAGGTGTATACCGATTACTGGATCGCGCAGACGGTTATGTTCGAGTCGCGCGAGAGCGTGCAGGCGGCGGTGATTGCCGACGGTCCCAATCGGTATCTGCCGTCGGCGGACAACGTGGCGCAGACGCCGAACGCGGTGACGGTGCTGGTGCGGGAGTCGGAGACCGACCGCCGCTTCGAGGCGCGACTCGCCGAAGTAGGCGCCACGGCGACCGTCTCAACGGTGGACGCGTACCACGTCTACGCGGAT
>JAFAWJ010000916.1 GCA_019242065.1 Chloroflexota bacterium | reverse complement strand
AGCTTGGGATGCTTCTCGCCCAGGTGGAACAGCTGGTTGGCCTGGCGAATACGGTTGCGCTCGGCTTCGGGACGATAGTCCATGTGCAGGAAATTGACGTGGGCGGTGTCGATGTCGCCCTCGACGCCCTGCATGTAGTTGTTCTCGTGGAACCACTTGCGGACGCGCCGTCGCGCGGCGGGCAGCTCAGTCCACTCGATGAGCGGCGGACATTCGGGCTGGCGCTCGGGTGGGCCCATGTAGACCCACACCACACCCCCGACCTCATAGGTAGGGTACGCCTTGATCGTCAGCCGATCTTTGAAATCGCTCTCAGTTGGCTCCGAAGGCATGTCGACACAGGTGCCGCTCGCGTCGAACTTCCATCCGTGATACACGCAGCGTAGTCCGCACTCTTCGGTGCGCCCATAGAACAGCGGGGCGCGACGATGTGGGCAGTACGCGTCGAGCACGCCGACATGGCCGTTGGTATCGCGATAGCCGACCATGTCTTCATTTAAAAGACGCGTGCGAAGCGGCGGCCCGTCATTGTCTGGGAGTTCCGAAGAGAGAAAGAGCGGTAGCCAGAAGCGGCGAAAGAGCTCGCCCATGGGAGTGCCGGGGCCGGTCTTGGTCAGATAGGCGTTTTCTTCTGGACTGAGCATGTCGGGTTCACTCCTCTACTCAGCACAGTGTAGGTCGTCGGGAGTGCGAGTCTGTAACTGAATTGCGCTGTGCTATTTTGGTGGCGAGCGTGTAGGCTACGCACGACCTTATTTCTGGGGCAACATCTTCACAGGGAGAGATGGAATTTATGTCAAGTCGTAGTGGTGGGCCGTTGCGATGGTTGCCATCGTCGAAGGCATCGCGGTTGTTGCCGGCGGTGGTCGGCGCCTCGATGCTGCTCGGCGCGCTGCCGGGCCCCGCGACCTACGCTCAGCAGTCGTCGAACTGCGTCGTCGGTGTGTCGTGGAACAACTTTCAGGAAGAACGCTGGGGTAAGTGGGACGAACCAGCGATCAAGGACGCACTCGCGGCCGGTGGGGCCACGTACATTTCTACCGACGCCAAGTCGTCAGCCGAAACGCAGGCGTCCGACATCGAAAACCTGATCACCCAGGGCGCGAACGTCCTCATCGTCCTGGCCCAGGACGGCACGGCCATTCGGCCATCGGTGGCCAACGCCGTCGCCCAGGGCATCCCGGTCATTGCCTATGACCGCCTGATCGAAGACCCGCAGGTGCTGTACATCACCTTCGATAACGTCGAGGTCGGACGCATGCAGGCGCGGGCCGTCATGGGTCAGCAACCGCAGGGCAACTACGTCATCATCAAGGGCAACAAGGCCGACGCCAACGCCGACTTCCTGCGCAGCGGCTACCAGGACGTGATCGGCAACGCGGTCACCGCCGGCGCGATCAAGATCGTCGGCGAGACGTATACCGACAACTGGGATCCGTCGATCGCGCAGACGGAGATGGAACAGTATCTGACTCAGAACGAGAACAAGGTCGACGCCGTTCTGGCGCAGAACGACGGCATGGCCGGTGGCGTGGTCTCCGCGTTGGCCGCACAGGGTCTGGCTGGCAAGGTGCCGGTGTCGGGCCAGGACGGCGACGCGCCGGCGCTCAACCGCGTGGCGCTGGGGCTGCAGACCGTCGACGTGTGGAAGGACTCGCGCATCCTCGGTAAAGCCGCGGGTGAGTCGGCAGTCCAGATGTGCGGCGGCGTCACTCGCGACCAGGTCACTGGCGCCGGCATTCAGGCCGGCAGCTTCATGACGCCTGGCGGCAACAACGTGAGCGCCATCCTGCTGCAGCCGCAGCCGATCAACGTCAGCGATCTCAACACGGTCCTCGACGCCGGCTGGATTACCAAGTCGACGCTGTGTCAGGGCGTCCCGGCGGGCACCGTCTCGGTGTGTTCCTGACGACGTAGCCGAGGCACGACTGCGACATGACGCAAGCCACGCTGTCACGACCAACCGACGCCGTTCGGCAGCCGAGGTCCGGGCGTGGACTTGCGTCGCTGTCGCAATCCCTTGAAGTCGACACGCGACTGCTCGGCATGGTGGCCGCCCTGGTCATCATCTGGATCGGCTTCCAGATCCTGTCGGGCGGGCTGTTCCTGACACCGCGCAATCTGTGGAACCTGTCGGTCCAGAGCGCCTCGATCGCGATTATGGCCACCGGCATGGTGCTGGTCATCGTCTCGCGCAACATCGACCTGTCGGTCGGCTCGGTCCTCGGCTTCCTCGGCTACACGATGGCGATGGTCCAGGTGCAGTGGCTGCCGAACACGTTGCACCTGGGCTTCAACCAACCTTTTACGTGGATCATCGCCGTGGCTGTAGGCGTGGTCTTCGGCGCGCTGATCGGCCTGCTGCAGGGATCCATCATTGCGTACGGGGGGGTGCCGTCGTTCATCGTCACCCTCGGCGGCTTCCTGGTCTGGCGCGGGCTCATCTTTGCGTACGCCCAGGGTCAGACGCTCGCGCCT
>JAFAWJ010000910.1 GCA_019242065.1 Chloroflexota bacterium | reverse complement strand
CGCAGCGAGTGTTGGAACAGGCCGAGGCGGCCAACGTGCGATTCGTCAGTCTGCAATTCACTGACATCATGGGCGTGGTCAAGAACGTCCACATCCCGTTTCACCGCTTCAGTGGCGCGATCAATCACGGCCTGTGGTTCGACGGCTCGAGCATCGAAGGCTTCGCGCGCATCCACGAAAGCGACATGTACCTCGACCCGGACCTGGAGACCTTCGGGATCATTCCCTGGGAGCGGAGCGCCGATGGGTCGACGGCCAAGGTGATCTGCGACGTGTACACGCCGGACGGCGAGCAGTTCGCCGGCGATCCACGTGGCGTGCTGCGGCGCCTGCTCAAGCGCGCCGAGGAGCGCGGCTTGCGCTACATGACGGGCCCGGAGCTGGAGTTCTTCATGCTGCGGCGGACGCTGGTCGACGGCGAGGACCTGGCCGTCAGCACGACGCCGAACGTCGAGCCGCTGCCGCACGACCAGGCCGGCTACTTCGACCTGACCACGGACGAGGCGGCCAATGTGCGCAAGGAGATGGTCGAGGCGCTGGAAGAGCTGGGCATCGTGGTCGAAGCCAGCCATCACGAGGTGGCCATCGGCCAGCACGAGATCGACTTTCGCTACGACGATGCGATGCGCACCGCCGACAACGCGGTGACGTTCCGGACGACGCTCAAGGCAGTCGCCCAGCAGCACGGCCTGTATGCGACGTTCATGCCCAAGCCGTTTCACGGCATCAACGGCAACGGCATGCACACCCACCAGAGCCTGTGGTCGTGTGACGGCAAGACCAATCTGTTCTACGACGCCAACGACGAGTACCAGCTGTCGGCCACCGCGCGCAGTTTCATGGCCGGGCTACTGGCGCACGCGCGGGGCATGATCGCCATCCTGGCGCCGCTGGTCAATTCGTACAAACGGCTGGTGCCCGGCTACGAGGCGCCGGTGTACATCAGCTGGGCGCGCATCAATCGCTCGGCGCTGATTCGCATCCCGCAGGCGTCGCGCGGGCAGCCGGAGGCGACGCGCCTGGAGCTGCGCTGCCCGGATCCGAGCTGCAACCCGTACCTGGCCTTTGCGGCCATGCTGGCGGCGGGCATGGACGGCATCGAACGCAAGCTCGAGCTGGGGCGGCCGGTCGAGGAGAACCTGTACCACTTCGACGACACGATGATCCGCAAGCAGGGCGTAGGCATGCTGCCGGGCTCGCTGGACGAAGCGCTGGACGAGTTCGCCGCCGACGAGGTCATTCAGACGGCGCTGGGGGCGCACGTGTCCGAGTGGTTCCTGGAGGCGAAGCGGGCGGAGTGGAATGACTACCGCAGCCGCGTCACTCCGTGGGAGCTCGAGCACTATCTGATGACGTATTGACCGACAGGACGCGGTTCCCCAGAGGGGACCCATGATCGGATGTGCTTCGTCGGTAGCGGCATCACAACTGTCGACGATGTCAAATCACTGGGAGAGTCGATCTCTCGTCAGTGCGCAACTAACCAGACGTGTCAGTCCGCGGCTGGGATGCGCTCGACCTGCAGGCGGGCGACGACGGGGGCGATGGTGTCCCAGTCGAAGCCGCGGCGGGCGAGCCACTGGCTCAGGCGCGACGTGAACGTCTTGTCGTCCAGGTCCCTGAGCTGCGCGGCCCGGCGCGCGGCGGCGCGGTAGGCGTCCTCGCGGGCGCTGTCCCCGAGCTGCGAGGTGGCCGCTTCGGCGCCGGCGCGGGCGATGCCATGCTGCACCAGCTCGGCCCGCAACAGGCGCGCTCCGCGCGGGCGAAGTGCCTGCCGCTGTTCGACCCACCGCTCGGCGAAGGCCTGGTCGTCAACGAGGCGGTAGCGGCGCAACTGCGCCAGCACGGTCTCGACCACCGCCGCGTCAGTCCCGGCGCGCCGCAGGCGCTGCCGTACCTCGTATTCACTTCGGGGCCGCTGTGCCAGATAGCGGAGTGCCGTGTTGAGCGCGTGCGAGACGTCGGACTCAGAACGTGGCGGCGAGATCCACCTCCTCGTAGCCAACCCGCCCATTGGTGCCCGGAAGCTCGACCGCGTTGCGGTTGTTGGCCAGCGTCTGCTGGCGAATCAGCCGCTCGATCTCGGCCGCCATGTCGGCATTGCGCTTCAGAAATTCGCGCGCGTTCTCACGGCCCTGGCCTAGCCGTGTCTCACCATACGAGAAGAACGAGCCGGTCTTTTTGACCAGCCCCAGCTCGACCGCCAGATCGAGCAGGCCGCCCTCCTTGGAGATGCCCTCGTTGTACATGATGTCGAATTCGGCCAGACGGAACGGCGGCGCAACTTTGTTCTTGACCACCTTCACCTTGACGCGGCTGCCGACGACATCGGTGCCCTGTTTGATCGAATCGATGCGCCGCACGTCCAGGCGCACCGAGGCATAAAACTTCAGCGCCCGGCCACCCGGCGTCGTCTCGGGTGAGCCGAACATCACCCCGACTTTTTCACGCAACTGATTGGTGAAGATCAGCGACGTCCGACTGCGGTTGATCGCCCCCGTCAGTTTTCTCAACGCCTGCGACATCAGACGCGCCTGCAGCCCCACGTGGCTATCACCCATCTCACCCTCGAGCTCCGCGCGCGGCACCAGCGCCGCCACCGAGTCGATCGCGACCACGTCAAAGGCCGCCGAACGCACCAGCGCTTCGGCAATCTCCAGCGCTTGCTCGGCCGAGTCGGGTTGTGAGATGAACAGGTTGTCGACATCGACGCCCACCTGGCGTGCATACGCCGGGTCGAGCGCGTGCTCGGCGTCGATGATCGCGCACGTGCCACCCATCCGCTGCGCTTCGGCAATCACGTGCTGGACCAGCGTGGTCTTCCCCGAGGATTCGGGGCCGAAGACCTCGGTCACCCGGCCACGCGGCACACCACCGACGCCAAGCGCAATGTCCAGCGCGATAGAGCCGGTCGGAATGGCGTCGACGGCCATGCGCTGCTGGGCTTCGCCCAGCTTCATGATCGCGCCCTTGCCGAACTGTTTTTC
>JAFAWJ010000644.1 GCA_019242065.1 Chloroflexota bacterium | reverse complement strand
GGATGGGCGAGCGCAGACTGTGCGCGAACTCCAGGAATCCGGCCTCGTCATTCGGAGGCTAATCGCGCCCGATTCCGGCGAGGGTAACCATCCACTCGCGCTCGTTGATGGGAAAGAGACCGCCGGAGCGAGTGAGCGTGGGTGCCTTCGCCAGAAGGAACAGCGCCTTCCAATCGACATTGAGATCGGTGCGGCGCACGTACCGTCGGCTCGCATAGCCGACGAAAGAATTGATCACCGTCTCTCGCGGCCGGGGGTAGCCGAGCGCGTCCAACCAGTCGACGGACTTCGAGCCACGGCCACTTGCATCGACGACCAGGTCGGCAGCCAGTTCATACAGCTCTCCTGCCGGCCTGGCCCGGAGTTGGACGCCGGTGACCGTGTCGTTTCGGACGACAAGCCCGGTCGCGTCATGCTCCTGCAAGCTGCGCACGCGGGGTGAACTCAGCACGCGCTGTCGAATGGACCATTCGAGCACCTCGCGGTGCACGAGGATCAGCGTCAAGCTACGCGGAAAGCGACTGCCCCACCCGGCGGCGCCGAGGTACAGGATGTCGCGCGACCAGTCGAGGAGTTGGGCGCCCTCGGATGCGAGTGCCGTCGTGATACCTGGAAACAAGCGCTCCAGAATTTGTGCACCGCGCACGAGGAGCACATGGATGTGGCGCGACTGGGGCACGCCCTTGCGGAACTCGGCATTCTCGGGCAGGCGATCGCGCTCGACGATCACAACCTCCTCGAAGGAGTCACAGAGCACGCGAGCGGCAAGCGAGCCGGCAACGCTTGCGCCCAGAACCACGGCTCGCTGCCCGGTCCTCATACGTGTCTGTCGAGGATACGCTCTTGTGGTCGGCCGTGGATCACTCCGGGTTCCTTCTGGCCCCTCTAAGCCAGAGACAGGCAGCAGCCCTCGCCGGGAGGAGCGAACTGCCTGGAGAGATTCGAGCTGTAGTCCTTGCGTTGCGTCGGGAGACGCCGGTACCCTGGCCAACCGCGCGTCAGTTGAAGGGAGTGAGACGATGCTCTTGGGTGGTACGTATCGGTTTCGGGAGGGGACAGACCAGCGCGTCGGGTTGAAGCGATTTCAGGCCTGGACGCCGCCGGCTGGATTTTCATTCCACGGGCACTGGGCCACGGCAGACGGCGCGGGTGGAATGTTCATCGCCGAAGCCGACAGCGCGGCCCTTGTGTTTGAAGCGACGTCCGCGTTTAGCGATCTCATCGACTTCCATCTTGTCCCAGTGCTGGACATTATGGAGTCAGTACCGATCAGTGCGCGTGTGCTCGGCTGGATCGACTCGATTCGCTGATTCACGCCTGCGCGGAGCGGGGCATTCGGGCGTCATCCTCGATCACTCTGGTATGTGAGTCGGTGAGTAGTCCGGGCAACGAGTGCCGACGGCCGGTGCCAGCCCGGATACCTCAGGGTGATCCCGTCAGGATCCGACAACGTATCAGTCGCATGCAACATGAGGATGTCTACCGATTCGGCTATCAGTGGCGCATTCGGGGCCCGATCGACCGCGTCTTTTACTACGTCAGCGACGCGCGCACGTTTGCGGAGTGGTTTGGAGTGTTCAAGGAGGTCAACCCTGACGACCTCGACGGTCCACTCATGGTCGGCTCACACACCACAGCGCGCGTCAAAGCGTTGCTGCCGTATGTTCTGGACTGGGACATCACCATCTCGCGCTACCGGCCGCCGACATGTCTCGAGACCGCTGTCAAACTCAGCCTCGACGGCCGCTTTGGTATGCACGGCTACGTGCAGTACACGTTCCAGGAGTTGCCCGACAACACCGTGCTCGTTACGAACGAACAAGCCCTGATAGCTGACAAGCCGCTCCCTCGCATCCTCCACGGAGTCGCGCAGGCCGGATTTGCCTTCAATCATGATTGGGCGATGTCGCAGGCGCAGGCGCCGCTGCAGGCTGTCGTGCGCGGCAGTCTGGTCGGACTTCCGTCGTCAGTGCTTGTCTGAACTGGAATTCTGCCCGGGCGATTGCTGAGGCCCTGCGCGGCCAGGCGCAATACCTCGTGATCTGACGCATGGATAATTCCGTGTGCGGCACGTGGGCCTCCCTCGCTGAAGCTGAACACTCGAACGAGGAGGCTACGTGGCGTGACCAGACCGACCACGACCTCGCCATGATCCCACCCGGGTTCTTCCCCGGTTGGTCCGGTGCACGCTCGTGAGATGCCGCGCGGTCAATCGCATATGCAACATCCGTTAAGGAACGCATGGCCGCCGGATGGACCGCCGCGCTAGAGGGGGCGGGTCGCTGGCAGTCCACCGCCATCGAAGATTACGTTTGGCGTGGCGTCTTCACATGAAGCAGGGATGAGGGCAGCGTCGAAGTTCGTGAAACGCCGCGCGGGCGCGTCTCTTCACCTCAGTCTCATCTGCGGCTCACACGCCCCTCATGTTTGCGGGCGACACTGCACGTTACGTGAGAATCACCCGGTTGCGATAGCTGCATGTGAATCTGGATCCAAACAGATCCTGGTTCGGGACGAGGGGGCATCTTGCTTCGCAGGCTCCGGCACAGGCTGGTTCCGGTCGGCGATAATGGGTAGCTGTCCCACGAGATGCACGTCCCTGACGTCGACCGCAGCACGGGCTTCGCGGACAAGCTCGCTGGATTCCAGCACATGCCGTTGTCTACTTCGCCAAACCGTTCGCGTTCGAGGATCTGGGGCGCTGTCTGGACCTGTCTTGTCCCGACAGCCGGGACGCGGAGCCGCGGCACGTGATGCCGGTACTATTCGAGGCAGCGCCACACCACGGGCACCCGGCTTCACAGTTCACTCGACGATGCGGCAGGGCACCCGGTTCCGATCGGCGCCACACCGATACCATGACCGGCGCCGGCAATCAGCGCGAGGTGCAGACTACCCTTACCTTCAATCAGCTGGCGTCCGATTACGATGCGGCTCGGGTGAGCGGCTTCGCCTGCTTCCACCGACACCTGGTGGAGGTGGTCACCCGTCGCGGCGCCGTCCTGCTGCCACCCGCTGAGCGTGCCGGCCCGGACCGCCGCGTGGTGGGCATCGACCGGCCGTGGCGATCAGGCAGCGCATCAGATCTTGAACATGGCGAACCGGACCCTCGGTATCCGCGCCGTGTACGTGTACGTGACCGT
>JAFAWJ010000562.1 GCA_019242065.1 Chloroflexota bacterium | reverse complement strand
TGGAGCGGCTGAGTTTCAAGCTGCGGTATCGGGGGCGGATCCTGGAGGTGACGGCGCTGCCCCAAACGGCCATTTACGCGCTGCTGGAAGGTGCGCCGGTGCGGCTGAGCCATCACGGGGAGCCGTTTGTCTTGAACGCGACCCACGCGGTCACGCGGCCCATTCCCCCGGCGCCGAAGGGCCCGCGGCCCAAGCAGCCGCCGGGTCGCGAGCCATTTCGTCGTGCCGAAGCTGACTAGAGCTAGCTTTGACTTGGGCCGCTGCCGCCCAGGTCGTCGATGTCGAGTGACTCGATGAACTCTTTGAACGGCGTCAGCTTCGACTCGTCGACCGTCTCCGAGGTGCTGGGCTCCTGCGACGACGAGGACTCGGTTACCTGGGGTGACAGGATGCCCGCCTGGTCGAAGACGGCCTCGGCCACGAAGATCGGCGTCTCCGTTCGCACGGCCAGCGCCACGGCATCTGACGGGCGAATATCGTAAGTCCGCTCCTGGCCGCCGGTCTCGAGCATCAGCCGCGCGTGAAACGTGCTCTCGATCAGATCGGTGATCTCCACCCGCCGCAGGTGCGCGCCGAGCGAGGCCACGACCTCGACGAAGATGTCGTGCGTCATCGGCCGCGGTGGATGCACGCCCTGGAGGGGCATGACGATCGCCTGCGCCTCGTTCGGGCCGATGCCCACGGGCAGGACGCGCTCGCCCGTCCGCTCCTTGAGCAGCAGCAGCGGCAGCGAGCTCGGCGGTGCGATGCCCAGACCGGCCACGGTGACTTCGATCACGCTACCTACAGTATGGAACTTTCGCCCCGTCGACGAGCTTGATTCGAGGCCGCGACCCGCGGGAACGCTAGACTCTGGGACGCGCATGGCCAGGGCGCCGGGCACCCCCTACTACCACTACGACCCGAAGTTTGGCGATCCGCGGGCCGCCTTTGTGCCGACCGCCGAGGCGCGCCCTGACTTTGCTCGCCCCGAGATGCCTGCCAGGTTCGTCGCCACCGTCGAGGGCGAGACGTTCATGAACAGCATGTGGGGCGAGCGCCCCGTCGTCTGGCGCGCTGAACCAGGCACCCCGTGCGTCATTCTCGGCTACTGGGCCGACAACTCGGTGCGCTTGAGCTGGCCAGCCATCGAGGGTGCATACCGGGTTGACGGTCGCTTTCCGGCCTGGGTCGTGGCCGAGGATCCCGACGCGAAGATGGCCGGCGGTGGGCACATGCTGCTGGCCAACAACCCCGAAACGCACGTGCGACCGTCGCTGGGCGAGACGGTCGCGGCCCTCGCGAGAGCGCTGCACCTCCCAATCTGAGTCACCACCACCTGGAGTCACGCCTGTGCCCCTGTCACCTGACGCATTCATCGACGAGCTGTGGGGGATCGCTCGACAGGTCCCGATGCGGGACCATCCCTGGTTCCGCGGCATCGTCGAGCACCGCTGGACGCGCGAGCAGATCATCCTGGGCGAGGTTCAGCACTACCTGCGTGTGCGCACCAATCCGATTTTCTTTGGCCACATCGCCATCAACGCGGTGCAGGAAAAGCACTACGCGCTCATGGATGTGGTGCTCGACAACTTCATGGAGGAGCTTGGGGGCGAGCGCACCCACGTCGACATCATGCTCCAGTTTCTGGAGGAGGCCGGCATTTCACGCGAGGAAGCGGATCAGGCAGACCCGGCGCCAGGCACGCTGGCGGCGATCGAGATGATCGTCGGCGGTTGCCAGCGGCGGTCAGCGCTCGAGGGGCTGGCCCTGCTGGCGTTCGTCGAGGATCAACACGGCGGGGCGCAGGGGGTGGCCGCGCGGGTGTACCGCGAGCTGGTCGGGCACTATGGCTTTTCGGCTAGCGCCGCGGAGACCTACCACCTGCATGCCGAGCAGGACGAGGGCCACGGCGGACGGCAGATCGACGCCATTCGCGTCTTCGCCACCAGTAACGAGCTGCAGGCGAAGATTCGCAGCGCGGTGCAGCTCGGGGCGTGGGCGTTCAACTTCGAGTGGGATGGCCATGTGCAGGCGATGACGGCGACGCGCACGCACTGGGAGGGCGTCGGCCCGCTGCAGCTGCGCGCCCCGCGCGTCGCCCTCGCTCATGAAGTCTAGAGCGGCCAGTCGGCGGGCAGGTCGTCGCGCAGCTCGCGGTAGTCGGGGTCGTCGCCGCACTCCACGCGCAGACGCTCGACCGTGGCGTACAGCCATTCCAGGTCGAGGTCGAGGGTGTTCGAGACCATACCCGTGGTCTCCTCGAAGGTACCCCTTCAATTGCGGTATCAACCGCGCAAACGTTGCATGACGTAGCGATCGTCCGCCGAAAGCGTCACGGGCCTCATTCTAGTGACTGAGCAGTAACGGCTTCGACGATCGGCCTGGCGCGTGCGGCGGCGTCAAAGTCGACGCGCAGGCGGGCAAAGACGCGACAGGTGCTGGTGCGCAAGATCAGGAACGCGTTTTCGACCACCGCCCCCGCTTCTTCCTGTGACGTCACCTCCACGGCAAGGCAGGACTCGTCCATCGCGGGGAGGGTAGCCTGCAGGGGAATGTGGCCGTCACCCCGAAACCGACCGTGCGGCACCCAGGCGTCACACAGCTCCAGCGACGACTCGGAGACATTGCTGAGTCGAAATGTGACACGCCAGCGTCCGCGGTCGCCCGGGCGCGGCTGACACGCGACGACAAAGATTCGGAGCGGTGACTCCACGGCGGTTAAGATTAGCGACGAATGAGTGACCGATCCGGCCAGCGGCCGACGCGCACCACCCCTCAGCCCAGCCCCCGCCGATCGACCACCCGCGCTACCCCGCCCGGATCCGGCCGCGGCACCGGCCTGCGCGAGCGCCTGCGCCGCGATCCCTTCCTGTTCGTGCTGTGTCTGGCCGCGCTGGCCTTCATCACCTGGGCCTTCGCCCTGACCTGGTGGGTCACTGGTGGGCTGATCCCGCTGGCGCTCGCGCTGGCGTCGGTGGCTCCCGCGGTTTTCCTGTTCTATTTGCGCGACGCCTGAGCGCGTAGTCTGGGGATCGAGTCCAGTAACAGCCGCGTATATGGGTGCTGCGGCGTCCGAAAGACGTCTCGGGTGGCACCCTGTTCGACGATGCGTCCAGACTGCATGACCAGCACACGGTCGGTCATGTGCCGCACGACGGACAGGTCATGCGAGACGAGGATCAGGGTCAGCTGAAAGCCAACGCGCAGGTCTTCGAGCAAGTTCAGGATCTGGGCACGGACCGAGACGTCGAGGGCGCTGACGGGCTCGTCGCCGATCAGCACGCGCGGCCTGGGTGCCAGGGCGCGCGCGATGGCGATGCGCTGACGCTGGCCACCTGAGAACTCGTGCGGGTAGCGCCGCGCGGCGGCCAGTGGCAGGCCGACCGCGTCGAGCAGCTCGGCCAGGCGTGCCTGGCGGTCGCCCGGGATGCGCAGGACCTGTAGCGGCTCGGTGATGATGTCGCCGACGCGCATGCGCGGGTCCAGTGCGCTGGCCGGATCCTGGAAAACGACCTGGACCTCGCGGCGCAGCGAGGCGCCGCCATACGTGACCGAACCGGCGTTCGGCCGTTCGAGACCGAGCAGAAGCTTCATCAACGTCGTCTTGCCCGAGCCCGATTCGCCGACGACGCCGAACGTTTCTTCGCCGGCGAGCGTAAAGCTGACGTCGTCGACCGCCGTTATCACTCGTGGCGCGTGCCGCAGGCTGGTACGCGGCAGTCGATACCGCCGACTCACGTGATCGACGACGAACAGCGGCGGCGAACTGCTCACGGCAAGGGGTGCCAGCACGCGACGCGGTGGGCGTTCCCGGCGAGCGCGGGCATGGTCGCGCACGCGTCGTCGGCACGTGGACATCGATTTCGAAACGGACAACCCGGCGGGAATTCGCCGAGACCGGGCACGGAGCCAGCGATAGCCTTCAGCTTGCGATCGGGGACTTCTTCGTCCAGTGGCGGAATCGCATCCAGCAGCGCCCGCGTATAGGGATGCGACGGCCGACCGAAGACCGAATCCACATCGCCCTCCTCGACGATGTAGCCGCCGTAGAGCACCAGGACCTGTTGACACACGTTGGCCACCACGGGCAGATCGTGGGTGATCAACAGGAGGCTGGCGCCTTCCTCCTCCACGAGTTCGACGAGCAGCTCGAGGATCTGGGCCTGCACGGTCACGTCCAGAGCGGTGGTCGGCTCGTCGGCAATCAGCAGCTCCGGGGAGCAGGCCGTCGCCATGGCGATCATCGCGCGCTGGCGCTGGCCGCCGGACAACTGGTGCGGGTAGGCGTGCAGCTTTTCCTGCGCGTCGGGGATGTGGACGCGGCGGAGGGCGTCCAGCGCGGCCGCCTGCGCGTCACGCGCGCGCAGGCCACGGTGGATCCGCAACGGTTCGGCGACCTGGTCGCGGATCTTCATGACCGGGTTGAGCGCCGTCATCGGCTCCTGAAAGATCATCGCCAGGCGGTCGCCGCGCAGTCGGCACAGGTCGCGCTCGTCGAGCTCCAGAAGATTGCGACCCTGATACAGCACGTGACCCGTCGCAGACAGGCCGTCGGGCAGCAGACCCATGATGGCCAGAGCGCTCAGGGTCTTACCCGAGCCCGATTCGCCGATCAGTCCCGTGCGCTGGCCGGCGGCGAGGGCGAAGCTGATGCCGTGGATGATGTCGAGGTGGCCGACGCGGACGGTCAGGTTCTCGACCTGCAGGACGTCGCGCATGTGCTCAGAGCGAGGACATGGAGCGGGAGTCGCCGAGGCGAGGGTCGAGAAGCTCGCGCAGGCCGTCGCCCAGCAGGTTGAAGCCCAGTACCGTCGCGGCGATGCACACGCCCGGCCAGAGGGCAAGCAGCGGCGCCTGGTCCAGAAACGTTTGCGACTCGCTCAGCATGCGGCCCCACGAGGGCGTCGGCGGCGGCGTGCCCAGGCCCAGGTAACTCAGGGCAGCTTCGGCCAGGATGGCGATGGCGAACGCGACTGTCGCCTGCACGATCAGCACCGACGAGACATTCGGCAGCAGGTGGCGCACGAAGATCCACACGCTGCCACCACCGTAGGTGCGCGTGACGGTCACGTAGTCCTGTTGCATGACCTGGAGCCCGGC
>JAFAWJ010000490.1 GCA_019242065.1 Chloroflexota bacterium | reverse complement strand
GTCCGCGTCAGTTCCAAAAGCCCTCCATCACCGACATGGCGAAATCGTGAAATGGACCAGTAACTAGCGGCCGTGTGCGAGCGCCTCGCGCGGCACGCTCAACACAACGCGGTCCTCCGACACGCCGCGGATGGAGCCCGCGGGCACGTAGCGGTCCGCCTCCAGCAGGCCGCCGCCCTCCAGCTTCAGGTAGCCCTCGCGGACCAGTCGACTGCGCAGCGGCTCAGGCACGTTCGGCTCTTCCGACTCGCCGCCACTCAATGCCACGGCAACCACGTCAAACGGATGGGCGGAGATGCTCTCGTTGCCAGCCGTGGTGTCCGCTTCGGGGTCGCCCATCTGGACCAGGTCGACGCGGCCCACGTCTTCGCCCGCCGCGTCGAGGACGTGCATGCCGCGCTGCACGCGATTCAACGGGCTCTGGTCGGCGCTGTCATGCAAGAGTGTCATGTGGTAGCGGTTGCAGTCCACGGGCCAGAAGTCGCCGGCCTGCGCCGCTCGCGTCCGTCGTCCGGGCACAATGTGGACGTGAGTTGGCACACCGCGAGCGTCAAGCCCGACTACGACCTCCTGGCGCCTGACGGGTCGCAGATCCGCCTCCTGGTTCAGGTCGCCAGTGGCAGTCTCGTGCATTGCACCTTGCCGCCGGGCGGCGTGACGCAGGCGGTGCAGCACCGCAGTGTCGAAGAAGTGTGGTTCTGCGTCGCCGGCCAGGGACAGCTGTGGCGGCGCACGCCAACGGCTGAGGCCGTCACCGATCTGCAGCCAGGCGTGGCCGTCACCATTCCGGTTGGCACCGACTTCCAGTTCCGCACCGTTGGCGCCGAACCGCTCCAAGTAGTCATCACCACCATGCCGCCCTGGCCGGGTGCCGACGAAGCCTTCGCCGTGGACGGCTGCTGGACGCCAAACGTGTGACGTCGCCCTGGCCTGCGCTCCAACTCAATGACGAGCTGCCGCCCACGGCTGACGTGGTGGTCATCGGCGGCGGCATCGTCGGCGCCGCCACCGCGTTGTTTGCGCGGCGGGCTGGCCTGCGAGTCGTGCTGCTGGAAAAGCGACCCGCCCTGTGCACGCTGACCACGCCCGCGTCGACGGGCGCCTTCAGGCTGCAGTTCGACAATCCCGAAGAGATCGCCCTGGTTCGGGAAGGTATCGATCTCTTCGACCACTTCGCCGAGGTGGCCGAGCTGCCCGGCTACGACCTCCACATCAAAAAGCAGGGGTATCTGTTCTGCGCCACCTCGGAGGCGGGCGTCGCGCACCAGCGCCACTTCGTCGAGGCGCTGCACGGCTGGGGCGTGACAGACGTGGAGCTGCTGAGCGGCGATGAAGTCCGCCATCGCTTCAACTATCTGAACCCCGAGATTGTCCAGGTGCGCTTCCGCGCCGGCGACGGCTGGCTCGACCCGAAGCGCCTGACCTTCGGATACGCCCGCGCCAGCGGCGCGACGATCTGCCTGAATACGCCCGCTGTCGGCTTCGAGATGCGCGGCGACCACGTGATTGGCGTCCGTACGCCACGCGGCAGCATCGCGTGCGAGCACGCAGTAGTGGCGACGGGCCCGTTCGCGGCGCCGGTCGCCGCCATGGCCGGACTGCGGTTGGACCTGCGGCCGACGATTCGCCACAAGCTGGTCATTCCGGAGCTGACCGCGCTGCCCGCGGAGGCGCCGATGACCATCCACGAGGAGACCGCCGCGCACTGGCGGCCGGCGCTGTCGGGCTGCTACGGGCTGCTCACCGATCCGACCACACCGCCGGGCGAGCCGCTCGACAACGTACCGACTAGCGTTGATTTCGCCTTCAGGGTGCTCGATCCACGGTCGCCGACGAGCCTGGCCAGGCTCAGCTCGGTCTGGAAGTCGATCTGGAACGAGGGCAGCCTGTACTGGGTGCTACAGGCCGGACAGTACACGTACACGCCCGACCATCGGCCGCTGCTGGGGCCCAGCGACGTGCCGGGGCTGGTGCTGAACGCCGGCTACAGCGGCCACGGGATCATGGCCAGCGCCGGCGGGTCGCGGCTAGTGGTCGACGCCATGCTCGGCCGGGTGGCGGCTGAGTCAAATGCGTTCCGACCGCAGCGCACAATGATCGAGCGGCCGCTAGACATCCTGTAGACCTCCGCGGACGTGTTCCACGTTCCGATCAGGCGTTTGCGGCGTGACGCTGCGCGTAGGCGAGCAGGCCTGAGACGGTCTTGGCGTCCGAGATTTCGGCGCGCGTCACCTGGTCGATCGCTTGGGCCAGGGGCAGGCGAACGATCTCGATGTCCTCTTCTTCGTCGTGGCCGATCACCGACTCCGTCAGATCGGTGGCGACAAAGATGTGGATCAGCTCATCGGTGAAACCGGGCGAGGTATAGAAGGTCACCAGCGGCTCGAGATGGCCGGCCAGATAGCCGGTCTCCTCCTGCAGCTCGCGCCGCGCACACTCGATGGGCGCCTCGCCAGGGTCGATCAGGCCGGCTGGCAACTCCAGCATCTGGGTGCCGACGGCGGGCCGTGCCTGGCGGACGAGCAACACCCGACCGAGGTGATCGAGCGCCACGGCGGCCGCACCGGGTTTGTGCTCGACAATCTCGCGCAAGTAGCGTCGGCCGTCCGGCTGGGTCAGGTACTTGATGCGGAGGGTCAGGATGCGCCCGGCGTAGATCTCGCGGTCGTCAGCCTCGGAGTCGGCATTGGTCATGCGCGGTGCATGGTCGCATGCCGCACTTGCTTTCTTGTCAGTTAGCTGTCCGGCATGTCATAGTGGCGCACAGCCATGATGCGTGACCACGGCTTCGGCGGCTGGCTCGAAGCCTCCATGCGCTCGCGGGGCATCTCCCAGGCCCAGCTGGCGCGCTCCGTCGGCGTCGCCGACACCCAGATTTCGCGCTGGCGGCGTGGCCAGGTCGTGCCCAGCCTGCCGTATCTCCAGCGGTTGGCCGACACCTTCGGCGTCGAGCGCATTGCCCTCGACGAGCTCGTCGGCCTGCCCATCGCCCAGGCGCGCGGCGATCGCACTGACACCCACCCCGATCCACAGCTCGAAGCCGAGCTCCAGGCCCACCAGGCCCGCCTGCGCCAGGTCATGCAGACCAGCCTGCCGCCCAGCATGTGGCGGGCCTACGTCGAAGCGTGCGTCGCCCTGGCCGACGGCCTGAGCAGCTCAGCTCGTCGTGTGGTGCGTGAATCGAACGCCGACGCAGACACGCATCCCCCCGATCGTCCGCTTGGTTTCCGGCCCTGATTCCCCCAACGGAGGCACCCTCACGTGTTACGTGACGAACGCGAACAGCCCATCAACTACACCGTACCGATGGTCGTCGAGCAGACCAGTCGTGGCGAGCGGGCCTACGACATTTTTTCGCTGCTCCTGCGCAATCGCATCATCTTTCTAGGGACGCCCGTCACCGACGAGGTGGCCAACACCATCGTCGCCCAACTGCTGTTCCTGCAGCAGGACGACGCCGACCGCGACATCCACCTGTATATCAACAGCCCGGGCGGGAGCGCGGACGCCGGATTGGCCATCTACGACACCATGCACCTGGTTGCCCCCGACGTGGCCACGACCTGCGTTGGCATGGCCGCCAGCGCCGCGGCGGTCATTCTGGCCGGTGGCGCCAAAGGCAAGCGGCTGTCTCTGCCCAATTCGCGGATGCTCATTCATCAGGCGTCCGCCGGCGTCCAGGGCACCGCGGCCGACATCGAGGTGCACGCCCGCGAGATCATTCGCCTGAACGCACGCATCAAAGAACTGCTCGCGGCCGACACGGGCCAGGCGGTGGACCGCATCGAACGCGACATCAATCGTGACTACTGGATGAGCGCGCTCGAGGCCAGAGACTATGGCCTGATTGACGCCGTCGTCGGCGCGACAGACGCCTCGCTGGCCGCGGACCGCGCCGAGGCTGCCCTGGATGCGTCGGCAGGCGAACACACCAACGGCGTCGCACGCCGCTCGAACGGACTCAGTCACTGAACATCCGCACCTCAATCGGGCACGCCAGGACCCGCATGCGGAGAAGCCATATGGCATACTCCGTCACTGTCGGGGACCGATGGCGACGGAGTCATACGTGCTCGTCGTCGACGACGATCCTGCCATTCGCGGGCTCGTCGCCGACGCACTACGCGAAGAGGGTTACTCGGTTGACCTGGCGGCCCACGGCCGCGAAGCGCTCGAGGCTATGCGCGCGCGTCGGCCTGCAACCGTGGTGCTCGACCTGATGATGCCGATCATGGACGGCTTTTCGTTCCTCGAGGCGTGCCAGAACGAGCAATTGTGCGACAACGTGCCGGTTGTGGTGATGTCGGCGATGCAGGACGCCCTGGTCCGCATCCAGGCAGCCCCGATCCAGGCGTATCTGGCCAAGCCCTTCGATTTGAACGACCTTATTCGGACGGTGGCGCTGCACGCGAGGCGCAACGGCGGGACGGCGGCCAACGGGCACGTCACGGGCTGAGTAATCGCGCGATCGCTGCGCTTCGCTGAAGTTTCTTCCTGTCCAAGGGTTCAAGGGGCTGCCGCCCCGTGAAAATCCCCGCCGAGAAGTGGCCCCCGAGGCACAGGCGTTCCCACGTCAGCGCCGAGCAAGCAGCCCATGGGCGTCAGGCGCGAACTAACAGAACCGACCGCAGCCGGCCGCGAGACAGGACTTTGGGCAACTGGGCCGGATCGACCACGGCATCGGTCGAGACGGCCTCGCCGCCGAGTTTGATACCGCCCTGGCGGATCAGGCGTTTCGCTTCGTTGTTCGATTCGGCCAGGCCGGCGGTCACGCTCAGCTCGACCACACCCATCGGCTCGGACACCGACAGGCTGGGGCCCTGATCGGACCCAGTCCCGCGAAAGCGCGCATGGGCTGTCTCCTGCGCCTGGCGCGCAGCGTCCTCGCCATGCGTGATCCTGGTCGCCTCGAAGGCCAGCACCTCTTTGGCACGATTCAACTCGGCGCCCGACAGCCGCTCGTAGTCGGCGATCTCCTCGAGCGGCAAGAAGGTGAACATGCGCATGAATCGCCCGACATCGGCGTCCTCAGTGTTCCGCCAGTACTGGTAGTAGTCGTACGGCGGCGTGAGCTCGGCATCTAGCCAGATCGCGTTGCCAGCGCTCTTGCCCAGCTTCTGACCCGAGGCCGTGGTGATCAGCGGCGTGGTCAGAGCGAAGGCCTCGCCACCATCGGCATGGTGAATCAGGTCACGCCCGGCCAGGATGTTGAACCACTGGTCGTTGCCGCCGATCTGCAGGACGCAGCCGAAGTGTCGATATAGATGGAGGAAGTCGTACGCCTGGACGAGGGCGTAGTTGAGCTCGATGAACGAAAAGCTGCCGGCCTCGAAGCGCTCGCGATACGTGCCGTGCTGCATCAACTGATTCACCGTGAAATATCGTCCGACGTCGCGCAGGAACTCGATCCACTTCAGGTCGAGCAGCCAATCGGCGTTGTCGACCATGAGGGCCCGATCGTTCGAGAAGTCCAGGTACGGCTCGAACTGGCGTCGAATGCCGGCGAGGTTGCGGCGAATCTCCTCGACGGCCAGCATCGGCCGCTCCGAGGCACGCTCACTCGGGTCGCCAATCATGCCGGTGCCGCCACCAACCAGCGCGATGGTCCGATGTCCAGCGCGCTGCATGTGCGCGAGCGCCATGATGCCGACCAGGTTGCCGGTGTGCAGACTGGTAGCCGTCGGATCGAAGCCCTGGTACAGCGTGAGGCGCCCGCTGTCGAACGCGCGCCGCAGCGCATCCTCGTCGGACACCTGGGCGACGAAGCCGCGCGCACGCAGCGTATCCAGGACGTTTGTCAGGACGGCGACCATCTCGGCTGATTCTACCTGCGAAAGAAGCCCGCAAAAGGAGAAGAGAACGCCGTAACGAGCGGCCTGCCAAATGGGGAAGGGGCAGGCAGGTCAGCCTGTTCAGCTGAGCTCACGCCATGCCAGGGGCACCCTGGGGGGCGTGGTCCGGAACCGTTCGACCAAAGTAGCGCTGAAACGCACCCATCCAGGAGCGATTCTTAGACGACCGTGATGTCTCGGCACAGTCCTGCGTCAAAGAGCGCTTTGGGGATCGAGGCGTGCACGCCGCGCGTCTGATTGACGAACTGGGTCACGTGAAAGCTGACGGCAATGCTGGCCAGGCTGTAGGCGTCCATGGGTGACAGCCCGGCGCGCCGATGCAAGAACTCGATGACGTTGGCGGTCGCAATGCGAAACGCCTGGTTCAGGTCCGCATCGATGCCCATGCAGATCCAGTCGGTCTCTGTTTCCGCCATCGGCCATGCCCAGCCTGGCTGGTCGTGCAGCGACACGCGTAGCCTGACCTCGCGCATGGCCGATTCGAGGGCCTGATTGTTGACCTCGCCGTGCCCCTGCGCCGCGTGGGAGTCGCCGGTGAATAGCCTGGCGCCTGGCTGCCAGACAGGAATATAGAGACGTGTGCCCTCGGTCAGATCGCGGAGGTCAATGTTGCCCGCGTGCCTGCCGGGTGGGACCGAGCTGACACTGCCCGGCTCCGCTTGTGCTGGCGCAACCCCGACCGTGCCCTGAAATGGACGCAGTGGCACGCTGATGCCGGGCAGAAACTCGGCACGCATGTGCACCAGGTCGAAGTCGAGGTAGCGAACCTGGCCGTGTGGGAACTGCTCCGGCAGCGTGCCGGTGCCCAGGTCGCCAGGGTTGACGAACGTGGCTCCCCAGCTGGCTGGAAGCAGGCGCTGAAACTCGATGGACAGCATGTCGCCCGGCCTGGCGCCGCGGACGCCGACAGGACCGACGATGGAGTGCGGGCCGCGGCCAGGGTTCTCGCGTCGCAGCCGCGCCAGGTCGTCGATGGGCACACCTGGCTGCAGACGATTCAGGAAGTGGCTCCACGTATCGGGGTAGACGACGACGTCGCCGGAGTCGATCTCCAGAACATCTGGCAGTGCGGCATCGAACACACCCAGGCGCACCGTTTCGGGGGTCGAGGGCAACACATGCAGGCGCCCGATGCGCTCCTCGCGGCGCGGCGCGTCAGATCCGTGCATCGACGCCAGCACGGGCGCCAGCACGCCGACCATCCCGACGCCGGCGAGGATCAGTGACCGCGCGCCGAGCCGCAGGTCGTACAGCCAATCAAGGACGTCGCGCTGCAGCCGCTGATCGTGGCGAAGACGGTCCGAGCGGGGTGCGTACGCAGCACGGGTCGCCTCGGGCGCGAAGGCCAGGCTGGCCTCGGATTCAGCTTCTCCGCAACCGAACACGATGGGTGAGCTAGCGGTCGGGGAGCGCCGACTCGTCGACGGCGCCCGAAAAAGTCCACAGGTCGCCGTTGGCGAGCGCGAAGCGGAGCTGCGAGCGCACTGTTTGTTTGGGCAATCGATCCCACTCGACGTGGTCGAGATCGCTCAGGGGCAGCTCGAGGGGTGGCGCCTCGGGTTCACGAGCCGAGAAGCGGAACCGCTCGTCGGTCAGCTCCTCCAGGCGCCAGTGGTCGCTGGACAGGCGCAGCGAGCCGTCGGCGCCCCGGCGCAGAAGGTTGAAATACGCGACGCCGAAGGCGCGCGCGGCGGTCGCGGGGTCGAGAAGCAGGCCTGGCTGCACGAGCTCAAAAATAGCTTAAGACGTGCTTGGGCTGGGCAGTGAGCCGCAAATTCCCATGATATGTCGCGAGAAGTTGCCAGAATTTATGTGACCTGGCCTTGACACCCGCGAATCGCCCTGCGTAACGTGACCCTCGGGTTGGCGGTCCGTCCACCGCCAGCCGCCAACTTCCAGACCCCCGCGGAGGCCCCGCAGTGCTTCTCACCGGCCACCTCCCAGAGGATTCGAGGAATCGTGCGGCAGACACGTAGTCTTTTCCACACGGCAGATTTGTCGCGTTCGGTCTCCGCTCTGGATCGCCTCGTCCGCCATCGACCGCGCTATCTACTCCACGGCGTTGCCGCGGGCGTGAGCGTGGCGGCCCTCGTGTCCATGGCCCTCCACCCACGACCCCTGATCGCCGCCGCCGATGTGGCGGTCGCCGCGCCTGTGCTTGACACTGTGGTGCCGGCGAGCGTCGCCAACGACGACAGTCCCACCGTGGTGGCAGCGCCGCCGGCGGCTGTCCAACCTGTCAACGACGTACTCGAGGCCACCATTGCCCCGCCCGAGCCGGCCAAGCCGGTCACGCATACGGTCGAAGAGGGCGAAACGGTGCGCATGCTGGCGGCCAAGTACGGCATCAGCCCCGAAACGCTAATGGCGGCCAACGACATCCAGGACCCTGACCTGCTGCAAGTCGGCCAGAACCTGGTGATTTTGCCCACCGACGGCGTCCTGTACACCCTGAAGGCCGGCGATTCGATTCTCAAGGTCGCCGAACGCTTCAGCGTGGACCCCGGCGACATCATTCGCGCCAACATCCTTGGGCCAAATCCCGACCTCGTACAGCCCGGCACCAAGCTGGTCGTGCCAGGTGCTGATCCGGACAGTGAGACAACGGCAACGGACAGTAGCAGCGCCGGCGGTAGCGACGATCAGGCCGACACGAGTGCCGGCGATAGCGGTCAGACTGCGAGTGCCGGCACCAGCCAGAATGCCGGTGCCGGCAGCAGTCAGAGCGCGCCGTCTGGCAACTCGGGCAGCGCGGCCCCCAGCACCCGCACCTATGAAGTGCAGAGCGGCGACACCCTGGCCGGGATCGCCGACATGTTCGGCGTCGACATCCAGACGATCCTGTCTAACAACGGCATCGACGATCCCGACACCATCCACCCGGGCAGCGACCTTCGCATCTTGCCCGTCAAGGGCATCGAGCACGAGGTTCAGCCCGACGAGACGCTGGCCGACATCGCCTACAAGTACCAGGTCGATCTGGGTCTGCTGCTCGACTACAACAACCTCGACGATCCTGACGTCATCACCGTTGGTACGAAGCTCGTCGTGCCGGGTGGCAGCCGGCGGGCGGATG
>JAFAWJ010000418.1 GCA_019242065.1 Chloroflexota bacterium | reverse complement strand
CCATATGTCAAGACGGCGGTTTGCGGCTGACACACGGGCGGTGACCGATGTGACGTCTGCTTCGCGGCTGTGTTGGCAGACAGACTTCGTGCCTGGCGGCGGCTGATGGACCTGCCGTGACTAACGTAACGCCGGGGCCGCGGCTACGGTGGGAGACGGGCTTCGCGCCTGGGCACGGAGTGCGGCTGTTTGTGCGTCGCGTCGTCGAGCCGCCTGGCCAGCCTGTGTTGCTGCTGCATGGCCTCGGCGTCAGCGGCAGCGTGTTGCAGCCTTTTGCGCGGCGGCTGCTGCCCGAGCTTGCCGCGGTCGTTCCTGATCTGCGCGGGCACGGCCAGAGTGACGCGCCGGACGACGGCTACCTGCCCGCCGACTACGCGGGCGACCTGGTTGAGCTCATCACCCAGGATGACAGCCTGACGAGGGTTCCAGTGGTCGGCCACTCGCTCGGCGCGCTGGTCGGCATGCACCTGGCTTCGCAGCGACCCGAGTTGGTCGAGTGGCTGGTGCTGCTCGATCCGCCGCTGGATCCCCGGCTGCGGAACAGTGAGGTCGACGCGGTGTATCGGTTGCGGCACGCGACCGCGGGGGAGCTGGAGGCGTATTTGCTGGAGCGCGACCCGGGCGGGGGCGAGCTGCTGGCAAACGCGCTGGCGAAGGAGTTTCGGGCAGCCACTGACGCGGCCTTCGAGACGCTGCAGCGCGCTCGGCCGTTTACGGCCTTGCCCGTGGCGGCGCCCACGCTGGTGGTGCAGGCTGATCCTGCGCACGGCGGGGTGCTGGGTGACCAGGCCGCGGCCGCGGCGGTGGCGACGCTGGGCAGCGCGCGGCTGCGCAAGATCGCAGGGGCAACGCACGCGGTGCATGCCAGCCACCCGGCCGAAGTCGCCGCCGCCATTCGCGAATGCGCACGCCACTCGAAAACCAGCCCTACCCAATGAGCGGCGGCGCGGGTTAGTCGTCGGATTCTGGGTCCGTCCGATGCGCGGCCCGCAGTTGTTCGCGCAGGTCGTCCAGCTCGCTCGAACGGTTGCGCGGCAGACGCGGCGGCGGGGCCACGGTTGTCGCTTTCAGATCCGTTACCTGCTGCTCGACGGCAGACACGCGCCGCAGGGTGTCGTTCAGCTGCGCCTGCGTCTGGTCAAGCTCGGCGCGCAGCTGTCGCAACTGGGTTTGCAGGTTGACCGACAGCCACACGCCCGCGGCCAGCGCCACCGCGAGCACGACGATGGCCAGCACCTCTGGCATGCCGCCATCATAGGCTGCCTCGCCGCAGGCCGGGCAGATAGCGGTACACCGCGCGCCCGATGATTAACCTGCGGGGCACGGGCCCGAAGTGGCGGCTGTCGCGGCTGACGTTCGGGTTGTCACCCTTGACGATCACCTCGCCCTGGTTGGTCAGCGCCTCGACGCGCTTGATCAGGGGGGTACGTTGTGCCTCCGGGTCGAGGAACACCACCAGGTCGGCCGTGCGCGGCGGCAGCCAGGTCAGCACCAGGACGCGATCGCCGGGTCGCAAGGCGGGCTGCATGCTGGTGTCGAGGACGCGGAAGCGGCGCACGGGCCACAGGCGGTCGGCCACGGATGTCATACGCAAGCTCAGCCCTGACGACAGTACCCCCTGAAACGGCGCCAGAGCATCGCTGCGAGCTGTGGGTTTCGCCGCGAGTCCGTCGTCTCGCCAAGGCCGCGCGCCGTACGGTGTAAACTGACTTTGATGCACACACCTTCGACGTTGCCTTCGCTGGTGGATCGTGTCCTCGACAAGTTCGACCATGTGGCGCCACCGATCGACGCCTACGCCCACTGTGACATTCCGTGCGGCATCTATGACCCGCATATGGCGCAGATCGCGGCGCTGACCGTCGTCCGCATGGTCCAGCTCATTGAAGGCTTGCAGCAGCCAGGTGCGAATGCGAGCAAGAACGAGTGGGATACCTACGGGATGCAGATCTCGCGCTACTCGGCCACCAAGGAAGAGCACGCCCGGATCTGTGAGCACGAGCTCATCATCCTGTGGACCGACTACTTCCGGCCCGAGCACTTGCAGCAGGCGCCCGAGCTACACGACGTGGTCTGGAAGACGGCCAAGCTGACTTCCACGGTCAAGCAGCAGATCAATATGGACGCCGCGCAGCAGTTGCTGCAGGGCACCCACCAGATCGCCGAGATCTTCTGGAAGACCAAGAACGTCCAGACCAAGCGCCAGGCCGCCAACCAGGGCCAGGTCGGCGGCGAGCTCGTCTACCCAACGGCCGGCTGAGCCGCCGCAGCGCTCAAACGCAACCGAGGCACAACGCTGCGCCCGGCCGTCGCACTCGCGGCGGCGCGCGGTAGG
>JAFAWJ010000368.1 GCA_019242065.1 Chloroflexota bacterium | reverse complement strand
GAGGAAACCTTCGAAGATGAGCGCCCGTTGTCTCGCGATGCTTACTACAAAGATGGTGAACGTCGCGACGCCTTTGTTGCAGCGACTCTCACTGGCCGCATCCTCACTGTTGTCTACACCCAACGGGGCAGTGCAATTCGTGTCATCACTGCCTATCGCACTCGAGGGCGGCTGCGCCGCGAGTATCTGGAGGGCCGCTGACCATGACTAGCGTCACTAGCGAACGAACAGTTGTCGAGCCCGAGGATGTGCCAGCCTTTGCTGACGAAGCCGAGGAAGCTGCCTGGTGGGCAACCCATGAGATCGAGGGCCACTGGACACATGGACGTCCCGAAGGACTACCTTCGGCCGCAGAATTCCGCCAGCACCGCGAATCACGCCGCGGTCAACGCCGCACGCAACCAGTGCTCTGCCGCCTAGATGCCGACATTCTCGATCGACTTCGCGCCATGGCTGATCGCAAGGGCACCGGCTACCAAACACTGCTCAAGCGCTTCGTCACGGAGCGGCTGTACGAAGAGGAAAAGCTCGAGGGACGATTCACCAGCGAAACTGACACGCCAGTGGCGATCACGCGGACCTGAATCGCTCGGGACCTCGCGACAGCGTTCGAGTCGCTCAGTCGTCGTCTTCCTCCGCATCGTTGATCTCGAGTTGGACGGTCAGGTCCTCCTCCAGCGCGAACCGTAACCCCCTGCAGGTGGGTGAGGCGGTACTTTGCGCACAGCGCCTCGGTGTCGACCAGGGCTGGGTCAATCTCCGCTTGAGCGTGCGAGCCGACCTCCTGCAGCATGGCGTTCACCCGCGCGAAGAGTTCTTGCTGCCCCTCACTGAGCGTGATCGCCTTCTGTTCTTTGGCACGCCAGGTTCTAGTCGATGGTGGCGTGCTCGACGACGATCAGCGCCGACTACGACGACTACTTCTGATTGGACGCAGCTTCAGGTTGTCGGACGGCTCGGTATTGAGTTCCTCGCGGAAGCAGTCGTCGCACAACGATTGCCAGGGCGGAGAGCCGGCGGGGATCAGCCGTAGAGAAACGGTGTTGAGCTGGGCCAGCTTGCCGCAGAGGTTGCAGGCTGCGCCGGGGAGGCGGCCTTCCATTCGACCACTATAGAACACCCGTTCGAATTTACAAGGGTGGTGAGCCGTCAGAAGCATCGACGGACGCATGCCCGCGCGTCCGTTGCTTTTTCACCGGCTTGGTCATGTTGTCGGTCTCGATCTGATCGTTAGCGAGCTGGATAGCGCCAAGAAGCACGGTGGCCGCCAGATCCAGTCGTGACGCGCCCGTGTGGTACTGCTGTGCGAGCTCATCGCCGTTGCCGTGCTCGATCTGCCGCCACTGCGCCTCATCACGTCGCTCTCTGGCCCGCTCTCGCAGCTCGGTGACATGCGCGAGCAGCTCGTCGCGCTGATGGGCCCAGTCCCGCGTCATCACGCCTCCTTGCATCAAACCTGCCCGTGTGAATCCGTCAGTCCAGCCACTCCGCCGCAACTGGGCCCAAGTCCGCGCGACCAGCTCGCGGTGGCTGAATGGCTTCGTCATGTAGTCGTCGGCGCCGGCATCGAACGCGCGCAATTTGTTCTCTTCACTGTCAAACACTGTCAGCATGATCACGGGGACCTGGCTGTGCAGTCGGATCTGTTCGAGGACATCCAGTCCATTCATTGGCGGCCCCGGATTGATACCGAGCGTCACCAGATCTGGCCGCTGCTCTTCGAACAGCCGCAGCGCCGTCGGTCCATCATAGGCTGCCACCACGTCCAGGCCGCTCCGCTTGTGGGCATACACGAGCACATCGATGAGTTGGCGATCGTCATCGACGACAAGGATCGTCGGACGATGGACCCAGTCCGTCATCATTCGCTGCTCCCTTGCATCAACCTGGTCGTCCCTACAGCGCGCTGAGCACCACACCACAATCGAGGCACTGCTGGGCGTCCCGCCGTTGATGCTCGCAATCGGCTCGCTCCCATGGCGCCAGTGGCCAGGACGTGCCGTCGTGCCAGATCCGCACCTGCTGCGGAGTGACTGTGTTGCCGTCGGCGAATGTGCAGCCACAATAGCGAAGTTCGCGGTATGCCTGCGGCCCGGCGACCTCTGGCGGCACGCCCTGCCGCTCGAGCTCACGAGCGCGCTGACTCATTTCCCAGCGCTCGGTTGCACTGGTCTTAATCACACTGCAGCCGTAGCCGTCCTCCGTCGGCACGCCATGGCTGACCCACCAGTGCAGACACTTCGGACAGCGGTACTCGCGATCCTCGAGGTCCTCCCAGCGTGGCGCACGGGTCTCCACCAACGCGGCTATTGTCCTCCACCCCGTGGATCAGGGTTCGCCAGCATCGTCCTGGCTCACGGCGGCAATCACACTCACCACTTCGCCCGTTCCTGGGCCATCCATGCGCGCAGCTCGGCTAGGGCTGCCTTCGCGTCCAACTTCGCGGCGCGCAGACCGCCCCGTGGAGTGTCGACCTTCGGCTTGACCGCTCGTCGACGTCGTGATTTCTTGGCGACCTGACAGTCCGTGCCCGAGCAGTACCACTCACCCGCCCATCGGAACGCAAACACGTACCCACACGCTCGACAACGCTTCATCTCGCGACCCTCAAGCCAGACCATCGTTCACCTCCCGTCACACACCTCCCCCAGCACCAACTTCTTAGGGGCCCGTAGCGCTGAGTGGGGTCGCGGTCAAGGCCGAAGAGCGGAGTGGGAAGGGGGTAGCGCCGGGTTAAGCGGCGAGGTGTAGCGAATGCAAGAGTCGTACGGTGAAGGATTAGCGATCCATACCGGCCCCGAGCTATGCGGGGTCAGGCGTAAGCCTGGCCTCGAAGCGTTAGTAGGGGTACGTGCAGGCCGAGTATTGAGCCCCGAAATCAGCGTGAATGGGGTGCCGACGCAGTTCCCTTTTGCGG
>JAFAWJ010000109.1 GCA_019242065.1 Chloroflexota bacterium | reverse complement strand
GAATTGTGACCAGCGACGCGCTACTCGCCTGGTGGCCGCCGACCTTGGTGGTGTCGGTACTGGGGCGGACGTGATTGGCCTCGTGGATCATGCGCGTAGCCAGCCACAGTACGCGCTGCTGAATACGGTCGAGCGTGGCGAGCTGCGTGGTCATTGGTTCTCGAGAGATTTTGCGAAAGTTTTACAGCTTGAGCAGGGCGCGGGCGTTCAAGTTGAACATCTTTTCTTTGTCGGTGGCCGAGACGGGGAGCGTGGCCATCCACTGCATGCCTGGCAGATTATCGACGTAGGGCCAGTCCACCGAGAACAGGATGCGGTCGATGCCCAGCTCCAGCAGCGCGCACATCAGGGCGGGTGTGGAGAAATGGCCGCTGGTGGTGATCCAGAAGTGGTCTGAAAAAATCTTCTTGAAAGCGATGGGCTTGCCGCCGGGACGGTTCAGGGACTCGTCGATGCGGTCGACCAGGAACGGGATGCCTTCGCCCATGTGACCGATGATGATTTTCAGGTTGGGATAGGCCTCGAACAGGCCGCTGAGAATCATGCGGACGACCTGGTTGGCGGTGTCGATGGTGAAGCCCCAGGCGGCACTGGCGAGGCCGGGGTAATCGGCCAGGTAGTCGGCGTAGTAGGCCTGCTGGACGGCGGGGTGCGGCGGGCCGGGGTGGATGTAGATCGGCACGTCCAGGTACTGGGCGCGCTCGTAGATCGGCCAGAACTTGTGGAGGTCGTGGAACTCTTCATGACTGCGACCGTGGATCATGGCGCCTTTGAAGCCGAGGCGGGTGACGGTGCGCTCGAGCTCGTCGGCGGCGGCTTGCGGATCCGGGGTGGGGAGGCCGGCGAAGGCGGCGAAGCGGTCGGGGTTGCGGTCGACGGCGTCGTGGAGGCGGTCGTTGGCTTGAGTGGCGAGGGTGCGGGACTCGGCGGGCTCGAGCTGCTGGATGGGGGAGGGGGCGTGGGAGATGACCTGGAAGTCGATGCCGGCGGCGTCCATTTCTCCGAGTCGGAGCGTGTCGAGGTCGTTGAGTTTGGACTGGAGGGTGGCGAGGCGGCCCATGCTGTTGGCACCCCTGGCCATGACGGCCGGGTCGGCGTAGTGCTCCTCGAGGGCGATGACGTAGGGCTTGGGGGTCGGCATAGGGACGAGCGTATCCCGCGGCGGCCGCGTGCTGGCCACGCGGCTGGCAGCATCCGAGAACTCAACCTCAGAAAGGGGAACCTGAGGTGTACGAGTGACGAGGGGCGCTTCAGGCGGTCTCGCGTTTGCGGGCTTTGGCCCGCTCCTCGGCACTCAGCAGGCGTTTCCGCAGGCGGAAGCCCTGAGGGGTGACTTCCACCAGCTCGTCGCGCTCGATGAAGTCCATCGCTTGCTCCAGACTCAGGCGCAGCGGCGGGGAGAGTTTCACGGCGATGTCGGAGGTCGACGAGCGGATATTGGTCTGCTTCTTTTCTTTGACGATGTTGAACGGCATGTCCTCGCCGCGCGAATTGAGGCCGATTAGCATGCCCTCATAGACGGGTGTCTGCGGCTCGACGAAGGTTTGCGCCCGCTCCTGGGCGTTGCCGATCGCGTAGCTGGTGGCGGTGCCGGGCTCGCTGGCCACCAGCACGCCATTGCGGGTGACGCCGATGGACCCCTGCCAGGGCTCGTAGCCGACCAGTCGGCTGGCCATGACGCTGTGGCCACGCGTGGCGGTGAGCAACTGGCTGCGCAGACCGATCAGTCCGCGCGTCGGGACGCGGAACTCCATGCGCACGCCGCCGTGCCCGTCGTGGCTCATGTGCTCGAGCTTGCCCAGGCGTTTGCCGAGTAGCTCGGAGACGGCGCCGACGTGCTCCTCGATGGTGTCGATGACCAGGTGCTCGAAGGGCTCGTAGGTCTCACCGTCGATGTCTTTCGTAATGACTTCGGGTCGCGAGACGGCGAACTCGTAGCCTTCGCGCCGCAGGGTCTCGACCAGGATGGCCAGGTGCAGCTCGCCGCGACCCGAGACCAGGAATTCCTCGGCGCTGTCGGTGTCTTCGACGCGCAAGCTGACGTTGGTCTCCAGCTCGCGGCGGAGACGCGCGCGCAGCTGACGCGACGTGCTGGAGAGTTTTCCCTCGCGGCCGGCGAAGGGCGACGTGTTGACGCCGAAGGTCATGCGCACCGTCGGCTCGTCGATGGCCTGGGCCGGCAGCGCCTCGGGATTGCGCGGGTCGGCGATGGTGTCGCCAATCGCCACGTCGCTTACGCCAGTCAGCGCGACGATGTCGCCGATCGTCGCGCAGTCGACGGCTACGCGCGATAGACCGTGATACGTATAGACAGCGACGACTTTGAACGGGCCGGTCTGCTGCCCGGCACGATCCAGACGAACGACGCCCTCGCCGGGCCGCACCGCGCCACGCCGCACGCGACCGATGGCGAAGCGGCCCTGATGACTGTCGTAGTCGAGGGTCGTGACCTGGACCTGCAGCGGGGCGTCGGCTTCGCCTTCGGGCGACGGCACGTGGTCGATGATGGTGTGGAACAGCGGCTCGAGGTTGTCCTCCAGGCGCTCTGGACTGAGGCCGGCTTTGCCCTCGCGGGCGATCGTGTACAGCACCGGAAATTCAAGCTGGGCGGCGTCGGTCGCCAGGTCGAGAAACAGGTCAGACGTTGCGTCCAGGACCCAGTCTGCGCGGGCGTCGCGACGGTCGACTTTGTTGATGACCACGATGGGACGCAGGCCGAGCTCGAAGGCCTTCTGCAATACGAAGCGCGTCTGGGGCATGGGGCCTTCGGCGGCGTCGACGATCAGCAGCGCACCGTCGGCCATGCCCAGGACGCGCTCGACCTCGCCGCCGAAGTCGGCGTGGCCGGG
>JAFAWJ010001138.1 GCA_019242065.1 Chloroflexota bacterium | reverse complement strand
CTCGCCGTCGTCGCGCTGATCGTCGGTTATCTCGCCGAGCGCACGCGTGTGCCGAGTCCGTTGGGTCTGCTGCTGGGGATCGGCCTCGGCACGGAGGCGATCACCTGGGTGTACGCGCAGGTTGCCCCGGCTGGTCCGCTGAGCGACCGCGTCGACTGGCTCGGTGGTCGCATCGGCGACTGGTTCGATGCCGTAGCTGGGGGCGGCGTCAGCAATGACCCGCTGGTGTTCGCCGTCGCCATGGCGTGCCTGGCCTGGTTGCTCGGCCTGATCACCGCGTGGCTGGTCTTCCGTGACAACGCGCCCTGGCTGGCCGTGCTGTTCAACGGTATCGCGGTGTTGATGAACCTCTCGTATGCGCCCGCGAGCATGGTTGGCTACGCCGGCTGGTACGCATTCGCCGCATGCCTGCTGCTCGCCGCGCACCAACTCGCCAATCGTGCCGAGCTGTGGCGACGGTCGCAATTGCAGGTCAGCTGGCGCGTCGTCCTCAACGTCCTGGTGGGCACCGTGGTCGCCGCCGCCGGCCTGTTGTCCATCGCCTGGGCGCTCCCCGCCAACGCGGCCAGCCCGCAGGTCGCCAGCGGCTGGGACCGTGTCACGTCCCCCTGGCAGGGCTTCGAGGGCAATTTCGACCGCTGGTTCGCCGCACTGAATGGCAGCGACACGTACGCGCGCGGGCTCAGCTTTGGTCGGACCCTGGCGCCCCGAGGCGCATTCGACCTGGGCGATACGCCCGTGCTGGAGGTCACGGCCAACGGCCCCGTGTATCTGCGGGCGACGACCGCGGACCGGTACACGGGCCAGGCGGTCACCAGCTCGGATACGACCACGGCGAGCTTCGACGCCAACGCTGACCTGCTCAGTCAGGATGCCCTGCCGCAGGGGCGTGGTCTGCTCACCGTCCAGATCAAGGTCCTGGCAAGTCGCACGTCTGTCGCGCTCGCCCCGGAGGCTCCCCTGCGCTTCAGCCTGCCCACCGAAGTCGACACCCGTGGTGATCCGAACGACCTGGCCAGCGTGCGGCTCGACACGCCCGTGGAGCAGAACCAGCAGTACACCGTCGTCTCGGCCATCTCGACGGCGACGACCAGTCAATTGAGATCGGCTGGCGAGGCGTATCCCGACTGGGTGCGCGAGCGCTACCTGCAGTTGCCACGCACGCTCCCGCGGCGCGTGGTGGATCTGACTCACCAGGCGACCACCGGAGCGACCTCGGCCTTCGACAAGGCCACCATGTTGGAGAGCTACCTGCGCCAGAACTTCACGTACACGACGCACGTCTCGACGGTCCCGCCTGACCAGGATTGGGTCGACTACTTCCTGTTCGACTCGAAACAGGGCTACTGCGATTACTTCGCCACGGCCATGGTCGTCATGCTGCGTGCCGAAGGCGTGCCGTCTCGGGTGGCGTCGGGCTTCGCGCCGGGCGACCTGGACCCGGACACGGGCATTGCGACCGTGCGCGAGAATCACGCGCATAGCTGGGTCGAGGCCTATTTCCCCGAGTACGGCTGGGTCACCTTCGAGCCATCGTCGATTCGCCCCATCCCTCAGCGTCTGGACGATTCGACTGCCGTCGCGGCTCCGCAACAGGGGTCATCCGACATTGGCTCGGATGGCGATCAGCTCACTCCGGACGAACTGGACGAATTGCTTGGCCTGCGCGACCAGACGCCGCCACCGGTCGTCGCGCGTCCCTTCCTGCTGACCTGGCCGGGCATTCTGCTCGGGCTGCTGGGCGGCGTGATCGTGGTGGTCACGCTGGCGGGTGGGGCGCTGGCCATCGCGTGGCAGCGAGGACTCGGCGGCGTGAGCCCCTACCAACGGCCCTATGTCGAGATGATCAAGCTCGGCCGCTGGTCGGGCATGCTCCGCCCGCGCGTTGGCGATACCCCATTCGAGATCGCCGAGCGCCTGGCACGCCAGGTCCCGCGTGCGCAGCCCGCCATCGGCAGCGCGACCGACGCCTACGTCGAGGGGACGTATGCCGGGCGACCACCCACCGCGGACCCGCGACCAACCTGGCTGGCGGCGCGCCGCGACGTGATCCGCGGGCTGTTCAGCCGCAAGCTTGGCGGCTGGTTCGGAGAGGACGCGTCGAAGACCCTGCCTCCGCGCGGGCACCCGGAGCTGCTCAAAACGTGGGGCGGGCGGCGACGCCCTCCGGGCGCCTGAGCGCGCCGGCGAAGAATTCTTCGATGCGTACGAAGTACGCCTCGGGATCGTTGTCGCGCGTGCCGACGTGGTGCGCGCCCGGCGCGATCCAGATCTCTTTGGGCTCGTCGGCGGCCTTGAAGAGTTCGAACGCGTGGCGCACGGGCACGATCTCGTCCAGCTCGCCATGCGCGATCAGGATCGGTCGTGGCGCGATGCGACCGATCACGTCGACGGGTCGGAGCTGACTCGCGTCGACGTGGACGATCCACTTGGCCCAGTGCATAGCCAGGGGCGCCATGACGAAGTGCGGCACGCGCGTCACGGCCTGGAAGCTGTAGCGCGCCGCGTCCAGGAACGACGCGTAGGCGCTGTCGGCCACGAGCGCGGCAATGTCGGGACAGCGGGCGGCGGCCTGGATCGACGCCGCGGCACCCATCGAAAACCCCACCACACCTATGCGCGAGGCGTCGACCTCAGGTCGGTCTTTCAGGTAGGCCACCGCACCCAGGACGTCGTTGGTCTCGTTGTGGCCAACGGTGGTGAAGCGGCCATCGCTCATGCCGTGGGCGCGGAAGTCGAAGCACAGCACGTTGTAGCCCGCTGCCCTGAACCGCAGCGCCAGCGGCAGACATTCGCGCCTGCCCGTCCAGATGCCGTGACACAGGACGATCGCGGGTGCCGGCGTCGCCCCGTCAGCCGCGAAGAACCAGCCACTGATACGAATGGCGTCTTCCGTGGACGCGAACGACACCTCCTCTGCGAGTCCCTCAGGCGGCTCTTCGGTGCCCCACTGACCGCGGGCTCGGGCGTACTGGTACACGAGGTAGCCGGCGGCCATGCCGGCAGCGGCAGTGGCGGCCCCCGAGATGCCCAACGCCGCCGCGGTTGCCCACAGCGCGGACCGCAGCAGCGACTGTCCAGGGCTATTCGCCGAGAGTGAATCTGGGGTCGCGGTGCGGGCCTCGACGGCCATGCGTGTATCTATACGATAAATGCAAAGACCAAGCCAGGCGCTGGGTTTTATCTCCAGGCGCCTCGGTTTGCCACAATGGGGGTCCACAGCAATGCAGGCCCGACTCAGCGCTGCCCTGATGGCTGGCCGCGCGGCAGCAACACTGAGTCGACGACTCGGACGGGGCGGGGGAACGGTGATCGCCGGTCACCTGGTCCCGCGCATCGCGCCGAACGCTCTGCGCCTGGTCACGGACTCGCTGCCGCTGGGCAGCATCGTGGTTTCGGGGACCAACGGCAAGACCACGACGACGCGTGTGCTGTCGCACATTCTGCGCGGCGTGGGAATGCACCCCATTCACAATCGCGCGGGCGCGAACCTGCTGTCCGGGCTGTTCAGCGCCGTGGCCCAGGGCACGGATTGGAGCGCCCGACCCCGCGGAGACATCGGGCTTTTCGAGGTGGACGAGGCGACTGTGCCGCTGGCGCTGGAGCACATCCAGCCGCGCGTCCTGCTGCTGCACAACGTCTTTCGCGATCAGCTCGACCGCTACGGTGAAGTCCATTTCGTGGCCGGTTTGTGGCGCGACGCGGTCCGCGCGCTGCCGGCAAACACGACGGTCGCGCTGAATGCCGACGATCCGCTCGTCGCCGACCTGCGCCAGGCGCACGTTCTGACGTACGGCATCGTTGACCAGGGGGTGGGAACGCCAACGCTGCCGCACGCGGCCGACGCTCGTTTGTGCTCGCGCTGCGGCGCAGGTCTGCGCTACGAGCTGGTCTACTACGGGCACCTGGGGCACTACGTGTGCTCCCGCTGCGACTTCGCCCGTCCGACGCCCGAGGTCGCGGCTACCTCGGTCGAGCTGCTTGGCGACGAGGGCTCGCGGCTGACGGTCGCGACACCCGAGGGGCCGCTGTGCGCGACGCTGCGTTTACCCGGTCTGTACAACGTGTACAACGCGCTGGCCGCGGTTGCCGTGTGTACCGCGCTCGGCGTTCGGCGCGAGGCGACCGCGCGCGGCCTGGAGTCCTTCACCGCGGCCTTCGGTCGGTTGGAGCGCATCAGCGTCGAAGATCGCCAGCTGTTCCTGGCGTTGGTGAAGAACCCTGTTGGGTGTACGGAGGTG
>JAFAWJ010000904.1 GCA_019242065.1 Chloroflexota bacterium | reverse complement strand
CCCCCACGATGCGTTGGCCCGCAGCGATGTACCCACGTCCGCTCTCGGGAATGTCCTCATCTAGGCATCCAGCCGCGTCCCGCAAGACGGCATGCGTCCTGGCTCCTCCTCGAACCCCGTGTCGGCCAAGGCTAAACACGAGGTGACTGGGTGGAATCTGTGCCAGAGTCCGTTCGCACCGCCCTGGTTGACCGGCACCGCACCTCCTATCGCGTCGTGCTCGCCCAGACCGCACCGTACTGCGCGAGGCGCAGCGCGCCGAAACCTATCTCAACCTGTTCGGGTACCAGTGGACGCGGTGTTCATCAAACGAGTGATGGCGCCCTCCCAAACCGGTGACGCGTACCTGAACGGCCCGGGAGCACGTGCGCCGTTTGATGGCCATTGCCACCCATTTCACGCCGGGCCTGTGTGGCCGACCCCAGGCTTGCGAGACGCTGGCATACTCGCTGCACCAGGTACGCTCGTACCTGATCCCTGGTTCTTGACTTGGCTGTCGGGGCGATGTCTAGCCGTTCGTGTCATCCCTTCTGCATGCGCGCTTGTCAGCAGCTCCCTCAGTTCCGGCCACGATGAATCAGGTTGCACGGACCGGCTCGCTCAGGACTCGCGGAATCGGTCGGCGACGAGATAGCCGCCATCCACCGCGATCTGGGCACCGGTGACGAAGTCCGATGCACGCGCCGCCAGGAAAACCGCCGTCCCGACCAGATCACTCGGCTCACCCCACCGACCGGCCGGGGTCTTACGCCGGATCTGGTCGCCCAGGGCAGTGTGCGGCAGGTCCCCGGTCATGGCGGTGGCAAACCAGCCCGGCAGAATCGCGTTGACCTGGATCGCGTACGGCGCCAGTTCCACTGCCAGAGCGCGTGTCAACCCGAGCAGCCCGGCTTTGGCACTCGGATAATGCGCGAAGTCCGGCGGACCGTAGCACGCATAAATCGACGCAATGTTGATGATCTTCCCGCCGCGGCCACCGCCGATCATCGCGCGTGCCGCGTGCTTGGCACACAGGAACGCACCGGTGAGGTTTGTTTCCATGACGGCATCCCACTCCGTGCGCGGCATCTCGGTTACCAGACCATTCCACTGAGCCACGCCCGCGTTATTCACCAGGATGTCGAGTTGACCAAATCGGTTCAAGACGCTGCTGACGGCGTCGGCCACGGAATCCTCGCTGCGGACGTCCACTGTGAGCGCCGCGCCTTCGGCACCCAGTTCTGCCGCGATCTGCGAGTTCTTAGTCGGGTCGCGGCCGGCGACAACGACCCGTCCCCCGGCCCCGCGGAGGCCGAGCGCCATCGCTCGGCCGAGTCCGCCGTTGCCTCCGGTCACGAGGGCCACCCGCCCCGACAAAGAGAACAGTTCTTCCAGCACGCTAGATCTCGACGGGTACGCCCCGCAGCGTGCCCCATTCGATCCATGAGCCGTCATACACCCGCACGCGCGGATAACCGAGCAGATGCGTCAGCACGAACCAGGCCTGACTGGCGCGCCCGCCGACCGCGCAGTAGGTGATCACCTCCAGGTCCCGAGAGAACCCGGCCGCTTCGTACAGGGCCCTGAGGTCTCCAACTGGTTTGAAGGTCCCATCAGCTTTCCAGGTCTGTTCGATGGGCATCAACACGGCACCGGGGACATGACCGCCGCGCTGATCGCCCTCAGGCGGAAGCGATGGCCAGAAGCGCTCACCCGTGTATTCGGCGATCGATCGCACGTCCATGAACCGGTGATCCGGATCTCCCAACGCACCGAGGACCGTCTGATGCGTCACACGGATGTCGTCGCGGACTGGATCGAGGTCCTCCACCGCGTATCGAGCCGGCTCCACCAGTGGGGTCTCGGTGGTCAGGGGTCGGTCCTCGGCGGTCCACTTCGTGCGCGATCCGTTCAGGAATGACACCCGATGGTGACCGTAATGCGCCATCATCCAGAAGGCCATGGCCGCGGCGTATCCGTACACGACAACTCGCGTGTCAGGTTGGATCCCGGAGCAGGAGAGCAATTTTGCGAACGCCTCTCGCTCGATAATCCGGTAGTTCGGCTGCAGCAGGTCCGTGTACACGCTCCAGAAGAGCGCGCCGGGGATGTGCCCGGTGTTGTACACGGACGGACTCACATCGACTTCGATCACGCGTATCTTCGATTGCGGATCTGGATGTGGAGTTGGACTTGCACACAGCTCGGCGAGGCAGTCGGTGCCAATAATTGGGTTCGCGTTAGTTGAAGGGTTCATCAGAATCTCCCGGTACTTACCAGCGCGGCTCTTCGCCAAGAATGCCTAGCGTCGTCTTGCCAACAAGTTCGTGCACGAGTGCGCTGTTGGCCGGGTGAAAGCCACCGCAGCGAACATCGCGGTACAGACGCTCCAGCTCGTTGCTCCTGAACATGCCGGTCCCGCCAGAGACATCCATTGCGAGGTCGACGATTTTCTTGGCCCCTTCGACGCAGTGGTACTTGGCGGAGACCAGCTTCGACGGCCATAAGCCGCCGTGCTGCACGCCTTCGGACCAATCGGCCGCAACCTGGTCGACGTGGGCAATCATGCCGTCGAGCGTCAGCGTCATCTCGGCCACGGCGTGTTGCAGCATCGGATGGTACGCCAGCGCGCGCCCGCCGATGCCAATTGACGTGCGCCGCTTCAGACCAGCGACGGCCAGATCGATGGCGCGCTGTGCGATGCCCACGTAGACGTTGGCGAAGGTCGGCTCGGCCCAGGCGAAAATGCCGAGCACGAACAGATCAGCGCCAGCCAGGCCAGCCGGTACGGCGCGCGGGATGTACCGATCGGGAACGAAAGCACCTTCGAGGATGGTGTCATCGGAGCACGTAGCACGCATGCCCAGGACGTCCCATGTGGGCACGGATCGATAGCCTTGGCTGTCGCGCGGCAGGAACGCGTGCACGACTTTGGGTTGCGCCGGATCCGAATTGTCCATCGCGTGGATGCCCAGGCGAGTCCATACCGGCGTGAGACTGCCAAAGATCTTGTGGCCGTAGAACTGGTAGCCGCCGTCGGCGGGCTCGGCACGTGTGGTGGACAGCATGACCGGCAAGTCGTTCCCCGCCTCACCGTGCCCCGCAGCGAACACTTCGCCATTGGCGGATTCTTCGAGAATCCACTGGCAGGAGCTGTCGCCCATTCGCAGCAAATCGGCTGCGACACCGGTCCAGTAGATGTGCATGTTGGTGGCAAGCGCGGTCGCTGGCGCACGGTAGGCGAGCCGCCGCTGTTCCTGGCACACCTGGGCCAGGTTGAGTCCGCGACCACCGAGCTCGGTGGGAACGGCGAGCTCGAGGTAGCCAGCCAACCGCAAGTCTTTGAAATCTTCAGTGAAGAAACGGTTCTCGCGGTCGTAGGTGGGCGCGCGTTCACCAAAAACCTGTAGGAGCTCATCGCTCAGAAGACTGTGCTCGGCAAGAACTGTTGCCATGTGGTCCTCCCTCTGGGGGCGAGATGACACACCGAGTCTCCTTGCTGGCTCGGGACCAGAACATCTGGCAATTCGCCCATTGCCGCTTCAATGGGGAAAACTACTCATGCTCATCTGCTCAATGGGGGAATTGTCACTTGGCATGTCTCTGAGCGGCGCCGACAATGAGTCCATCGTCGTGCAGGCATCCGAAAGACCGCGCGCCGCAAGCCGCGCAGGAACGCCGCCCCGCTCCCGTACGCCGCTGGTCGGTCGCGAGGCCGAGATTGCCACGGGCCTGCGGCTGCTGCGCGGTGGCCAACGTCTGTTGACGTTGGTTGGTGCGGCCGGTGTGGGTAAGACACGGCTTGCCCTGGCGATCGCAGAGGCGGCGTCGGGCGTGTACGCCGACCGCGTCGTCTTCGTCTCCCTGGCGCCGATCGGCGATCCATCCCTCGTGCCGGCGCTGGTCGCCGCAGCCTTCGAGCTGCCTGAGTCGGGCCATGCGGATCTCGTGGCGTCCCTTGGCGCGCACTTGGGTTCCGAACGCGTCCTGGTCATCCTCGACAACTTCGAACACGTGCTGAGCGCGTCGCTACTGGTCTCCGATCTGCTTGTCGAGTGCCCA
>JAFAWJ010000796.1 GCA_019242065.1 Chloroflexota bacterium | reverse complement strand
GCACCACGGACTGAAAGCGGCGAGCGGAAGGCTAGCGCTCGGATGGAGCTGCATGCACACCGGCACACGTGGCTGGCAACGCGCTTGCGCTGAGGCGAATCAAGCCCTCTCGATGGTGATCCACGTCCTCGGGCCAGGTCAGGCCGCCGCATTCGCCGAGGTCGCAATTCTGAGTCTCGTTTCGGGCTCGCGCGATCCCACCTATCTGCGGCTGCTACAAGATCAACTCCTCGGTCCGCTGTGGCTCCACGACCAGGAAGAACGCATGGATCTGGCGGGGACGCTTGAAATCTATCTGGAAAGCGCGTGCAACGCCAGCCAGACAGCCGAGCTCCTGCGCGTACACCGGAACAGTGTTTCGAATCGCCTCCAACGTATCAAAGAGCTGTGCGACGTGGACGTCGAAGACCCGGATATGCGGCTGCTCGTGCAGCTCATTCTTCGTTCGGTACGTGGTGCACACATCGACTCGCCGTTGGCACCTGACACCGTGCGCCCGCCGGGTATCTGGGCTGCGGGGGGCGTAGCACCCCGGGTCAATGGTCTCTCCGCTGACCCCACCGCACCAAGCGTCTTCAGGGAGTCGGCGCAGTTGGCTGAGACCAGGGCCTCCACGAATCCGGAGGAACGCCACGCGGGTTACGCGCGACCGTTGACTGCTTCGAACTCATCGCTCGCTTCGGTGACGAATCGGTAGCCGACGCCCGGTTCGGTGAGGATATAACGGCGGGACGCGTTGGCAGCCTGCAGCTTTTTCCGCAGTCGCGCCACGTAGACATGCAGCGAGTGCGCCTGGGCAGCGTAGCTCGCGCCCCACACCGAGTCGGTGATCATGCGATCCGTCAGCACCTTGTCGGGATGAGAGGTCAGGAGTTTGATCAGATCCCACTCGGTGGGTGTCAACCGCACCTCGCTGCCACTCACGGTCAGGCGCCGTCGCTCGAGGTCGACCTCCAGTTCATCGAACTGCATGACGGCCTCGGTACCCGAGTCCGGGTGCGCGGCGTGGCGAAGCGCCACGCGCACTCGGGCAAGTAGCTCGTTGATGCCAAAGGGCTTGGTCAGATAGTCGTCGGCACCCAGGTCGAGCGCGGTCACTTTGTCCCGCTCGGTTTCACGCGATGAGAGCACCACAATCGGCGTGTTGGCTCGTTTGCGAATCGCGCGAATGATGTCCAGGCCATCCATATCCGGCAATCCCAGGTCGAGAAGCACCAGCTCCGGGCGCACGCGCGCGTATTCGTTGAGCGCCTCCCGGCCATTCGCGGCGGTGTCCACGTGGAAGTCGTGGTGGCCGAGGTTCGTCTGGACCGTGCGGAGGATCCCAGGCTCGTCGTCGACGACCAGGATGCGCGCGCCCGACGGAGGACTCACGCGACGTTCGTCTCAGCCCGCGTAGGCCGATCCGGCCTGGCAGCGGTAATCGGTAATGTGAAGGTGAACTGCGCTCCACCATCCGGTCGATTCTCGACCCACACGCGCCCGCCGTGTGCCTCCACCAGGCCTCTAACGATGGCCAGTCCAAGTCCGAGGCCCTTCGGGCGTGGCTGGCCGTCCATCACGCGATAGAACGGATCGAACAGGCGCGGGATGGACGGCTCCGGAATCCCCGGACCGCGGTCACTGACGACGACCGCGAGCGCACCCGAAACGTGGCGGACCTCCAGGAGGATCTCAGTGTCAGGCGGCGCATACTTCGTCGCGTTTTCAATCAGGTTGTAGATCACCTGCCCGATCTCTACCGGATCGATCCACACCGGGGCCAGGTCTCTCGGGATCTCGATGTGTAGGTGGTGGTGCGCGGTGACCGAGCGGAGTCGATCGGCGGTGTCCTCAATGAGCGCCTCCAGGTCCTGCCAGCTCTTCTGAGGTTGCAAGCTACCCGCCTCGATGCGCGAGAGATCCAGCAGGTTGCCCACCAGCCGATTCAAGCGGTCGGCCTCCTGCTCGATTGCCTGCGCAAAGCCCTGCCGCTCCTCCTCCGTCCACACGACGTCGGTCTGCCGCAGGCTGCTGGCAGAGGCCATAATGGTTGCCAGCGGCGTCCGCAGGTCATGCGAGACGGCGTTCAACAGCGCCCGCCGCAATTCGTCCGTCCGACGCAGGATCTCGGCGTCGGTGGCTTCCTTCCGCAGTCGAGCGCGGTCCACCGCAATGCCGATCTGGGCAGCTGCCAGTGAGACCAGTCGATCGTCGGTCGTGTCAAAGTAGCCGTCCGGATCGACGAGCAGCAACGCTCCGAAGCGGCGGTCGTCCACTTTGATCGGCACAAGATGAACGTGGTCAGGAACGCGGTCCCCGCGCGTCGGGGGAACGATCCGCACCCAGCGACCGGTGGTCACGTGGTCGCCGATGCCGGCCGCCGGACCACTCTGCAGGATGCGCCCCGCGGCCGCGGAGTTCCCGTTCGCGGAGACTCGAGCAGGCACGTTGCCCGCCCTGAAGCGGCGCGTACTGCCGTCCGTCTCCCAGAGCTCGATCATCAGCCCAGGAATCTGCAGTTCGGCGCGGACTCGCTCAGCGACGGGTGCGAGCGCCTCATCCACCTCGTTACCGCCTAGAAGTCGCACCACATCGTAGAGGACGACTGCTTCACGCTCCCGTTGCTGGGCCTCGCGCGCACGCTGGCGCTGGCCCGCGGCAAGCTGACCCGTGACCGTGGCCGTCAGCAAAAAGAACAGCAGTGAAACCCACTCCTCCGGGTCGGAGACCGTCAGCTGGTGGATGGGTGCGACGAAGAACCAGTCGAACACCAGAAACGCCAGCACCGATGCGAAGATTGCGGGCCCGCGGCCAAAGGCGACCGCGGTGGCCATCACCGCCAGCAGGTACAGCATCGAGATGTTGGCGATGTTGACCTGCCAGAGGATGAAGCCGATGAACAGGCTGACAGCCGTGACCGAGCCAAAGGCCGCCGCGTACCCGACCGACCCGCGCCGGCCAACGGGGATGCGCCCCATCAGCTTTCGCACGGCCACGAGTATCACACCCTGGCAGTCAACGAAACCTCAACATTTTCCCAAAATGTCTCAGTGAAAGCTCAACACGCCGCCCTGCCCGGCCGGAGGACGACGAATGTTGACCAAGCGTTGAGCAAAGTCTCGTGGAAGTTGAGGCCTTTGTGAGTGGC
>JAFAWJ010000733.1 GCA_019242065.1 Chloroflexota bacterium | reverse complement strand
AGCCAGCATGGTCGGGCCGTCGACGCGCTCCATCACCAGGTCGCGGCCGTTGCTGGACCCCGCCGATTCGCCGCCGAGCGTTCCCATGCGTAGCGCCCGCGGCGCTGGCCCGCGGCCGGCTCGCCGCCAGCCTGGGGCTCTCGGCCGATCGCCTGGACTCTCGGCCGTCGGCTTGCGCCGGCGACGCCGAGGGAGCCCTTGACGCAACCAATTAGTTGCTATATTATCGCAACTAGATGGTTGCTACATACAGGAGGACCGCGATGGGCTTCCCCGACCGAATCGAACGCACCCTCGACCTCGCCCACCCACCCGCCCGGGTGTGGGCCGCGCTCACCACCTCCCAGGGCCTGTCCGCCTGGTTCGGCGACCGCGCCACGATCGACCTCCGCCCCGGCGGCGCCGCCCACATGACCTTCAAAAGCGGCCTCAGCGTCGACATGCGCGTCGAACGTGTCGAAGAGCCGACGGTCTTCAGCTTCACCTGGCGCCTGCCAGACCTGCCCACAGATGACCCGCGTCGGACCTACGTCGAGTTCAGCCTCGAAGCGCTGGGCCCCGGCACCCGCCTGCGGGTGGTCGAGACCGGTTTCGCCCAGCTGCCCGAGGATTCCCGCCACACCACCTACGCCAGTCACGCCGAAGGATGGACGCGCGAGCTCGGCGAGCTGGCGGGCTACCTCGATGTCGCTTGACGTCGAAGCCATCGCCGAACAGGTCTTCACGGCCCTGGCCGATCCCACCCGGCGGGCAATCCTGGCCGCGCTGGCGACACACGGTCCGGCCACCGCCACCGATCTCGCCGACCGCCTGCCGATCAGCCGCCAGGCAATCGCCAAGCACCTGGTCCTGCTGGCCGAGGCCGATCTCGTCATTTCCGAGCCGGGGGAACGGCGGCGGGTCCGCTACCGCCTCCACTCCGCGCCGGTGCAGGTGGCGCAGCAGTTCCTGGCCGCACTCGCCCATGACTGGGACCATCGTCTCGAGGCGCTGAAGGACCACCTGGACCGGTCCGCCTCTGTACTGTCGACAACATCTGAATGAAAGGCAGCAATTCATCAATGACCAGCACCGAACACGTCTCCACAACCTCCACCGACTATCAGACGACCATTCGCATCCAGGCAGCGCCCGATGCCGTCTTCGACGCGCTGACCACGACCACCGGCCTGGCCGCGTGGTGGAATCCAGCTACGGGCTCAGGTCAGACCGGCGGTGAGCTGCGATTTATCATGAACGCGCCAGAACCGCTGGTGATGCACGTCGACGTGGCGACCCGGCCCACGCAGGTGCGCTGGTCCGTGACCGACTGTCCGTTCCTGACCGACTGGGTCGGCACGCGGCCCACGTTCACCATCCGGCAAGTTGACGCGCAGACCTCCGAGTTGCACTTCCATCACCAGGGACTGAACCAGGCGCTGGAGTGCATCGAAATCTGCTCGAACAGCTGGAATCACTACATGACGAGCCTGCGCGACTACCTCGAGGTCGGCCACGGCAGCCCGTACATGAGCCCCGCCGATACAGCCCGCCGCGTGGCGGAGGGCCGGACAAGCTAGAAGCTTCCCGGCTCAGAACAAGGGCGGCTTACGTTTGTTCCTGGATCACGTAGAAGCTGCAATGCGAGATGGCCCGCCAGTCGCCATTCCGCAACCGGTGCACGCGCACAAATCCCAGATGCAGCGTGGGCCGCGCGTCGGCATACACGAACTCGATAACGCCGTGGCTCACCGCGACGTCGTCATGCACTTCCACGGTGTGCCCCAGCAGCCCGCGCCGCGGCGGATCCGCCCGCGCTACCGCGGTCGCAATAAACTCGCGTTTCGCCTCAGCCGTCCCGCCCGCGTGCGTATACACGAAGTCGTCAGCCAGCCACCGCTCGAGCGTGGCGGCGTCCCGCTCCGACACCGCCGTGTCAATCGCCAGGTCAATCTCACGCACCTGCGACTCAGCAGTCATCGAGCATGCAGGGTAGCGGAGGGCGGCGCATCCCAGCAGGAGCCAGGCCGAGACTGAAGCGTATGATGGTCAAAAAACACGCGTATGGCGGGAGGGATGATGGCCGGAACACTCGACGGGCGGGTGGCGCTGGTGACGGGCGCTGCTTCGGGTATTGGTCGGAGTAGCGCGCTGGCGTTTGCCGAACACGGGGCGAAAGTCGTCGTCGCCGACGTCCAGCACGAACAGGCCCGTGAAACGGTCGACCGCATCGAGTCCGCCGGTGGCGACGCCATCTTCGTGCCAGCGGACGTCTCTCGCCGCGACGACGTGCAACGGTTGATTCGAACCACAGTGGAGACCTACGGAAGCCTGGATTGCGCCCACAACAACGCGGGCATCGAGGGTGAAGCACCACCCGGAACGGAGTTTCACACATATCCCGAACCGACCTGGGACCAGGTGCTGAGCATCAACCTCAAGGGCGTCTGGCTGTGCATGCAGGCGGAGCTCGCCCACATGCTGGACCACGGTGGAGGAACGATCGTCAATACCGCCTCGGTCGCCGGACTCGTCGGTGTCGGCGGCGGCGCGTACGTGGCCGCCAAGCACGGTGTCGTCGGGCTGACGAAGGCCGCGGCGTTGGAGTACGCGACGCGCGGTATTCGCGTGAACGCGGTCTGCCCGGGCGGAGTTGATACGCCGATGGTCGAGCGCATCTCCGCACGGCGGCCAGGCGCGCAACGCCTGTTGATCAGCGGCGAGCCGATGAACAGACTCGGGCGGCCAGAGGAGATCGCCGCGGCGGTGGTCTGGCTCAGTTCCGACGCGGCGTCGTTTCTCACCGGTGTCGCGCTGCCCGTGGACGGCGGTTGGGTGGCCCGCTAGCGCGCTTCGGGCAGGCGATCCGGCAGGTTGGAGCGTTTCGAAGCCGCCAGTCGTGGGAAGTCCCTTGCGTTAACCTGCTGCGGGCTTGAGCAGCGCCCGAGACGCTGCGAAAATAGCTTCGGCCAGCGCCCATGTTGCCGCTTCGAGACGCGCGCATCAGTCGCCGCGAGCTTCTTGCTCGGGGTGCGGTGCTTGGCTCCGCCGCGCTGGCGTTGGCCGCCTGCGCCCCGGCTCGACCTCTCGCCGAACTGCCGAGCTCAGGGGCGACCGCCACTTCTACTTCCACTTCTACTTCCACGCAGACACCCAGATTTGGTGGCACGCTGCGCATCGGCAGACTCGAAGACATCATCCCCACGGCCGTTCCCCACCTGCTGGCGCCCGCCAACTTCCAGGTCGACAATCTGATCTACGACACCCTCGTCGGCTACGACCAGCAGCTGGTTGCCCGCCCCCGTCTGGCGACCAGTTGGGCCTGGTCGCCCGATTTCCTGGAGCTGACCCTTCAACTGCGACCAGGAGTGGCCTTTCACACCGGCCGACCCTTTACTAGCGACGATGCGAAGTTCAATCTCGAACGTCTGCGAGATCCAGCGGTTGGCTCCCAACTGCAAGGCTACGCGACGGCGATGCAGGTGTCCGCGCCGACGCCAGGCACGCTGGTGATCAACTACGACACGCCCATGCGGAGCAGCTTCGACGCACTCAGCGCGACATTTATGGCTGATCCCCAGACCATCGATCAATCCGCGACGGGTCGTCAGTTTGTGGGCACCGGTCCGTTCGTGTTCACGGAGTGGTTGCAGGGCGATCATCTGACTGTCCACCGCAACCCGAACTACTGGCAGACGGGCAGGCCGTATCTGGACGGCTTAGAGCTGCGCGTATTCCACAATCAGCAGCAGGCGGAGATTGCCCTGGAAACTGGCGCGATCGACTGGATGGTCGGCGTCGCGGGAGCCGACGCGCGGCGCTTGCAAGCCGATCCGGACTATATGGTTCTGGACAACAGTAAGGGCTCGTTCTATCTGTACCTCGGCTTGGATGTGAACGCGCCTGGATTGCAAGACAAGCGTGTGCGGCAGGCACTCGGATTCGCCATCAACCGCCAGCGCATCGTCGACTCGACCCTGAATGGGTTCGGTCGGTCGGCCTCCACCCCGTGGCCGATCGGCTCACCGGCGTATGACGCGACGCTTGATGCGAGCTACGCGTACGACCTGGAGCACGCGCGGCAGTTGCTGGCCGACGCCGACTGGATGGCGACTACGCCTCTGCCGCTGTTCGTCTCCGAAGCGCTGCCCTCGACCATCCAGATGGCGCAGATCCTCCAGTCGGACCTGGCCAGCATCGGCGTGCCGGTCGCGATCCAGACCCTCAGCCAACCGGATTTCGTCTCGCGCTTGACGAAGAGTCAATTCCAGGGCGCATGGATAACGGCTATCTCCTGGATGAATTTGAGCCCGACGACGTTTTTCAATGCCGCCTTCCCGGTGCGGATCCCGAACAGCTCGAACTTTGTCTCGCCCGCGTACAAAAGCTTGATCGACCAGTTGTCTGTCTCGACGGACGACACCCAGCAACGCCAGACGACCGATCAGTTGACGCGCATGCTGCTCGACGAAGCCTTCCTGCTGGTGATTGCCGAGTTGACGATGCAGCAGTCGGGTGCCGAGGTGGTCCGCTCGACCGTGCGGGATGTCGTGGCCGATCGCTTGAGTCTGATCGCGTATCAGGACGTGTGGGTGACCCAGTAACCAGGACCTCGCCCTGGCTTGGGGTACAACAGACTCCTCACCATGAGGAGGGTCGCGCTGTGTCATACGCCGTTCCTGATGTCGAGGAAGTCATCTCCGTCGCCGGATCGCTCGGCATTCATCTCGGTGCTGACGAGGCGGTGGTCTACCGCACGTATCTGCTGGAGCAATTGAACGCTCTGGACGAGTTCGTCCAGTCGCGCGTCGAGGAGCAAGTTCCAGCCATGCACTCCGCACTCCGGCAACCGGGGCGGAAGCCGACTCCGGCCGAAGATCCACTCAACGCCTGGATCTGGCGGTGCACCATCACCGGCGAGCCCGGCGGCATGCTCGCCGGCAAGACCCTCAGCTTCAAGGACCACATCGCGGTGGCCGGCGTGCCAATGAGCTTCGGCAGTTTCGCGCTCGACGGATTTACGCCGGATTTCGATGCCACCGTGGTCAGTCGTGTGCTCCAGGCGGGTGGCACGGTGATCGGCAAAAACGTCATGAACGGGCTCAGCGGCGGCCTTGGCACCGGTGGTGGAGTCGGCGACTACGGTCGGCCGCTGAATCCCCACAATACCGAGCACGTCACCGGCGGGTCGTCGTCGGGGTCGGGCGCGGCGGTGGCTGCCGGTCAGGTCGACATTTCGTTCGGCGGCGACCAGGGCGGCTCGATTCGCATTCCCGCCGCGTACTGCGGCACCCTGGGCCTGAAGCCGACGTTCGGACTGGTCTCCCATTTTGGCATCGGCTTCGGTTCCGACCAGAGTATTGACTACACTGGTCCGCTGGCGCGCTACACCGAAGACATCGCTGCGGCCCTCGAAGCGACGGCGGGCTACGACGCGGACCACCCGTACGACCCGCGCCAGACGCGGGACGTGCCGGACCGCATGGACCTACGCACTGGACTCGCACATGGCATTTCCGGGCTGCGTGTCGGCGTGTTGCAAGAAGGCTTCGAAGATGCCGAGGCCGAGGTGAGCGACCTGGTCATGGCCGCCGTGGAGGTGCTCGCGCAGGCCGGGGCCCACATCTCGAAGGTCAGCGTTCCCGAACACCACCACGTGCGCGCGGCGCAGGCTGCGCTCGGCGCCGAGGGTGGGCTGGCCGTGTTCAACACCGGCTTCTACGGTGCGTTCACACGCACCTATTACCCGGCCTCGCTGCTGGCGGCCATTAACCAACTCTGGTTCGAGCACGCTGACGTGCTGTCGCCGCGGACCAAACTCTCGCTGATCGCGGGCTCGATAAGCCGGCGCAACTACAGCGGGCGCGTCTACGCCAAGGCGCAGAACGTGCGGCCCACCTTTATCAAGGCGTACGACGCGGCGCTTGCGGATTGTGACGTGCTGGTCATGCCAACGTGTGTGGCCACCGCGCCGAAAAATTACCGGCCCGAGACGTATCTGCAGGCGCTCGAAGACAATCTATCGACCAGCGCCTCGCGGGCGGCGCGGAATACGCAGCAGTTCAATTACACGGGGCACCCGGCGCTGGCGGTGCCGGTGGGCAAGTCCGCCGCCGGTTTGCCGGCCAGCATGCAACTGGTGGGCCGCTTCCTCGACGATCCGCTGCTGCTACGAGTGGCGTATGCCTACGAGCATTCCACCGACTGGCAGGCCATCATTGGTGTGGGAGTGCGCGAACGCGGAAAAGTATCAGTGTAAGATCCACCGTGCGTACGTGACTGATGAATTCGTCTGCAATTGCTGCGCGGGGTGGAGAAGCGTTGGTTGTACGCGTTGGTGTCGGACGGTGGGACTGGCGGTGGCGATGAGTCGCTCCGCCAGTCTGCCTATCGCGAGCTAGACATCTCGCTGCGCAGCGCGTCGCCGCGCCGCAGGCGGGCGAGGTTCTCGAGGAACAGCTCGACCGCTCGGTCGTCAGTCGCCTCGGTGTGCGCCGCCGAATGCGGGGTGACAATCACATTCGGCATGTCCCACAGCGGCGAGTCCGGCGCTGGCGGCTCTTCCTCGAGCACGTCCAGCCCAGCGCCACCCAGCTGCCCACTCCGCAACGCGGCGATCAGCGCCACCTCGTTGACAACCGCCCCGCGGCCGATGTTGATGACCAGCGCCCCGCGCGGCAGGCACGCCAGCTCTTTCGCGTCGATCAGGTGATGGCTTCCGGATGAGAGCGTAGGCGCCAGGATCAGGATGCTGCTGCGCCCCAGGACAGCTTCGAGCCGCTCCACCGGGTGCGTTTCGTCCATCTCCGCCACCGCCTCAGCCCGCCGACGGACACCCAGCAGTCGCACACCAAACGGTCGTAAGAGGCGCGCTACACTCAGCCCGACGTCGCCCAGGCCCACGATGCAGGCTGTCTGTCCATGCAGCTCCAGTTCTGAGAACTCGTGCGCCCAGTGGTGCTGACGCTGTCGATCGTGCAGCGCCGGCAGTTGCTTCAGCAGCGCGAGTATCAAGGCGACGGCGTGCTCGGCCACCGCGACGCCGGATGCGCCGCTGCCATTGGTCAGTCGGATCTGCGGATAGGACTGGAACAGACTGACA
>JAFAWJ010000723.1 GCA_019242065.1 Chloroflexota bacterium | reverse complement strand
TTCTAGAACTTGAAGGTCGGCGCTGTCATCCAAAGTCAGGATGCGCGCGGCAAGGGCATCGGCGTCTGCACGCTCGGCCAGGCTGATGAACTTGGCGATGAGGGCTTCGCGGCTGACGGGGTTTTCGGGCTCGCCCGTGGCAAACTCGGTTCGCGTCGACAGCACGCGGCCGTCGCGCAACTCGACGGAGGCGGCCGCGGGCCAGCGCCTGGGGTAGTCAGCGTCCAGCGAAGGGTCGCGATAGCAGTCGGTCAGCGACATCAGCGCCCGCACGCGCGGATCTTCGAGCCGCGCCGGCGCATAGGCGGTAATGTCGCCTGTGCCGAAGACGAGCGCGGAAGCCGCCGCGTACGGCGCGCTGAACTGAGCATCCACGATGCCCACTGGTGCGCGTTTCTGCTCGATCGGATCAGCCACCAGCAGCGCACCGCCACTCAGCACGCCCAGGCGGATCCGTGCAACGTCGTCGAGCGCAAAGTCCGAGCGCTCGCGCAGCTCCAGCATGCAGTCGATCAGCCCGTGGTTGTAACGACAACACGCGTACGGCTTGATCGACACGCGCATCACCTGTAGCGGGTTACCCAGATCCGCCAGCAGGCGCTCGGGCAGGCCGGCGTCGGAATATGCGTGCAGCACGCCGAGCCGTCCCTCGAAGACCGAGCGTGGGCCGACGAAGCCAGCCTGGGCCAGATACGCGGCGGTAATGCCGGCATGCCCGGCCCAGCCCGCGTTCAGGCGTTTGGTCCAGGCGCCGTCGGCCAGGTACTCGAGCGAGCCCGAGGCCATGGTGCCGGCGATGCCCAGGGCCATGGCGCGCTGATCGACGTCCAGGTCGAGCAGGTGACAGGCGGCCATGGCCGCGCCGAACACGCCGGCGACGCCCGTCGGATGGAAGCCGCGGGCATACGCTGAGGCCGGATTGAGCGCGTTCCCGACGCGCATGGTCACCTCGTAGCCGGCGATGATGGCTTCCAGCAGGCGAACGGGCTCAGCGTCGAGCTGCTGGGCCAGCGCCACGGCAGCGGGAATCACCGCCACACCCGGGTGCAGCGAGGACTCCGTGGTCACGTCGTCCAGTTCGACGGCGTGCGCCGCCGTGCCATTCGCCAGGGCGGCCCAGGCGGCGGACGTGCGTTGGCCTGTGCCGATCACGCACGTCCGTCCCGAGTCACCCGCTGCCAGGGCCGCCTCTCGCGCGGCCAGGCTCGATGCCTGGCGGCTGCCGGCAAGGGCTACGCCGAGCAGGTCAAGCAGCAGCTCGCGCGCCCGATCACGGACTCCCGCGTCGAGCGCGTCCCAGTGCAGCCCCGTGCAAAACTCCGCGAGGCGACACGCCGCTGAAACCGGCTGGCTAGGAGACGTACTCCAGCAGCTCCCGGCGCAGCCGCGGCATACGCCGCAACTTGGCCAGCGCTTCGGCTTCGATCTGACGAATGCGCTCGCGGCTCACGCCCAGCTCTTCGCCCACCTCGCCGAGCGTTCGCTCGTGACCGCGATCGAGCCCGAACCGCAGACGGAGGACCTGTCGCTCGCGTGGATGCAGCTCATCCAGCGCGGACTCCAGCCGCTCCGACAGGTCGGACGCTTCGGACGACTCGCGCGCGGCCTCGGCCGCGGTGTCATCGCCGATCAGGTCACCCCGCGTGAGCTCACCGTCCTCGCCCAGCGGCGTCTCCAGCGACAACGGCATGCGCGCGGCACGCCGGGCCTCGTTGATGCGCTCGGGATCGATGTCCAGGTACTGCGCCACCTCGTCGACGGTCGGCTCACGGCCAAGCTCCGCCGCCAGCTCGCGCTCGGCGCGGGCCGTCTTGGTCAGGAACTCGGTGACGTGCACCGGCAGCCGGATGGTGCGGCTCTGGTCGGCAATGGCGCGCGTGACGGCCTGGCGAATCCACCAGTACACGTACGTGCTGAAGCGGAAGCCGCGTCGCCAGTCGTACTTTTCGACGCCGATCTGGAGACCGATGTTGCCTTCCTGCACCAGGTCGAGGAACGACAGACCGCGCCCCAGGTAGCGGCGTGCGACCGAAACCACCAGACGCAGGTTGCACTCGATCAGACGCCAGCGAGCGCGCTCGCCATCCTCAGCCTGCTGCTGAAGCTCGATGTAGTGCTCCGGGTCGAGCGATTCGTCGGCAGTCGCCAGCTCACGCAGAGCCGCCTTTCCTGCCTCGAGTCGTTGGGCAAGCGAGACTTCTTCCTGCGCAGTGAGCAGCTCATGATGAGCAATCTCACGCAGGTACATCGCCCCGGCGCCGCCCGACAGCTCTTCGGACAGCAACCCGAAGCGACTGATTGGCTCGGACGCCGCGGACTCCGACTCCGTTTCGGACTCGGCTCGCTCCGTCTCCGGGCTCAGGAGTTCTTCAGTTTCATGCAGCAGATCAAGACTCACGGTGTTTAGTTGCTCCTGGACCCCTGTTCGAGGGGGTCAAAAAAGCCGCCCCAACCGTAACGCGGCGTGGGCGGCGGCTTGAGGCCGCCGCGGCTAGCTGTGCATAGCTCACACCGCAACGGACAAGTCTGCTACCCAATGGTAACACATCAGTCGAAATCGTCAAGATTTTCCCAGTCTGCGCCTGGTTCGTGCGGCTCAGTCCCACCAACGATGCAACGTTCGGTGACGTTACAGTCGGCCGGACAGCGAGAACCCTCCACATTTCACTTGATAAAACGGGATGTGCGCCTCGCGTATTCCTTACTCTGCTCGCCACGCTGTCCAGCTAACTTTTCGCCTGCAGGACGTGTGCCAGTTAGACTCGATGCGCCACGCACCTGCCGGCTACGGCTGTGCGGTCTTTCACCCCTATGCTTCAACGTCGCCACTTCTTACGTCTTCTGAGCATCTCTGGATTGGTCGGCCTCCAGTTGCCGGCGCGCGCGCTCGCGGCGCCCGCCACCGTCACGCCTGTCCCGCGCTCACCCACCCCGGCCGCGACGCCGACCAGCGTCCCGGCATCGGCCTCACCCACGGCCCCCGTCACCGCCACACCGACCAGCGTCCCGGCCTCGCCGACGCCGGTCGCCTCGCCGACCACGGCCAGCACGGCCGTCGCCACCGCGGCGCCGAGCGCCAGCGCGAATCCGACCTCAACGCCTTCGAGCGCGCAGCAGGCCTGGGTCCAGGCCCTGGCGCCCATCCCGCTGTGGAGCGGCGGCGACGACAACGCCGTTCAGCTCGGCACCGCGGCACGCTGGGACTACTTCATGCTCGCCCAGTCGCAAACCGGCCCACGCCTGTACGTGCTCGTGGCTCGCACCAACGACTATGCGTGGGTCGACGCGCTGTCGGTCGGGCCCTCGGGGCCGCCGCCGCCAGGCTGGCCGCCGGCCGATCAACCTGCGCCTACGACTGACCTGAGCGTGGGCTGGGTGGCCACCGCTACGGATTCGCCGCTGTGGAGTGACGCCAACGCCACGCTGTTGCTGGGCGTTGCGCCGGCTTACACCGTCTTCAAACAAGTTGAGCCGCAAAATGGTTCCCGACTGCACGTCCAGGATCCGTACTCGGACGCGGACTCATGGGTTGATGCGGCGAATGTCGGCTCGATTGATCCACCGTCGCAGATCGGCACGCCGGGCCGCTGGTGGGGCATTTCGTACGTCGATGGCGCCAATTTGCGCGGCCAGCCTTCGACCCAGACCACCAGCCTGGGGACGCTTTCCAGCGGTCTGCCGCTGGTCGTCTCGGGCTGGGCGGCTGGCGAAGAGGTCGTGCCGGACAACCCCACGTGGGCCATCCTGAACGGGACGACGTACCTGTACAGCTCGGTACTGCGGCCGGTCGCGCTGCCCTCGCCGCCGCCACCGCCAGATTCGACCAGGTCGTACACCGGCCACTGGATCGACCTCAATCTGACCCAGCAGGTGGTCGTCGCCTACGAAGGGCAGAATCCCGTGCGGCTGGCGCGCACCTCGACGGGGCGGCCGGGCTGGGAGACGGGCGCCGGGAATTACACGATCCAGCGGCGCGTGGCCAACGAAACCATGGATTCGTCCAGTTTGATCGGCCTGGACGCCTCGCGGGCTTCGTATAAGGTCGACAACGTGCGGTGGACGCAGTACTTCAGTGCGGATGGCAAGGCGCTGCACGAGAACTATTGGAAGGCGCGCGACGAGTTCGGCATTCCCAGCAGTCACGGCTGCGCCGGCCTGGTGGCGGAGGACGCCCTGTGGTTCTGGAACTGGGCCGATATCGGCGTGCCCGTAGTGGCCCACTTCTGAGCTAATCGCTAGCAGCTACTAGCTTCGAGTAGACCCACCCCTGGGTGCCGTCGGTGGTCTGCACCTCCAGCCACTCCGAGCCGTCAGGTAGCGTCTTGTGGTCAATCACCTCCAGCACGGTGCCCTCGCGCAAGGCGGTCACCTCCTTGCCGCTGGGCGGGTCGGCGCGCAGGATGGCCCCCAGGCCACCCGTGTTGGCCACTTTGACGCGCTGGCTCGTCGTGGTATCCGCGGCGGACTGATCCTCCGCCGCCGGCGGCGGCGGGCCGGCGTCGGTATCCGGCGGCAACGCCGCGACGGGCGTGGGCAAGAAGTCCGGCGAATCGCCAGCCAGGACCGAGCCGGGATCGAAGCTCGAGATATCCAGGTCCGTGGGAACCGACGTGGCGGCCTTGTAGGCCAGCCACACCGCGCAGACCATCAGGACGATCAGCGCGAGCGCGACGATGCGCGTGACCGGCAGGTCGACGCCCGGCCCATCGTGCTCCGATCGGCTCGAGGCCTCGCGCGCGCGACTGGCCATGTGCTTGAGCGAAGCCACGACTACGCCCCGCCGACGAGGTACCAGGCCACGCCCGGGAAGATGGCCAGCACGAGCACGGCCAGGATGGCGACCACGAGTCCGGGTACCAGGACCGGCCGTGAGACGCTCACCTCGCCGCGCAGCGCGGCGAACAGGTCCGGCAACGGGCGCAGGTAGTACAGCACGCTGAAGACGCCGCCCACGACGGCAATCAGCGTCGGCAGCCAGCCGGCCGACTGCCAGGCCACGACCAGCACCGCCAGCTTCGCCCAGAAGCCGGGCAACGGCGGAATCCCCGCGAGTGACAACAGGCCAATGCTCACCGCCAGCGCGCGCAGACGGTCCAGCGATCGCAAATCTGGCAGCGCCTCGACGCCCGTCAGTCCCGCCAGGTCGGTAACCGCGGGCGTCGCCGCCAGCCCGGCGAAGACCAGCATCGCCATGCTCGCGTACGCCGCCGCGTAGAAGCCCGCCGTCGTCGGACCATTGGGCCCTGATCCGAGCGCCAGCCCGATGAACCCCGCGTGCGTCACCGCCGAGTACGCGAGCATGCGCCGCAAGTCGGGCGCCTGCGAGAACGCACAAAAGGTGGCCCACAGGATCGTGAGCGAGTCGCCCCAGATCAGCAACTGGCTGGTCTCGGCGCCCGCC
>JAFAWJ010000583.1 GCA_019242065.1 Chloroflexota bacterium | reverse complement strand
TCTTCAACGACCTGGGCAGCCTGCTCCTGGCGTTCATCATGCTGTGGGGTTACCTGGAGTATTTTCAATATTTGCTGATCTGGGCCGGAAATCTGAGCGACGAGATTCCGTGGTACCTGCGTCGCAGTGAGGGCGGCTGGCTACCGGTCGCGGTTGGCGTCGGCGCGATTGGGTTCTTGCTGCCGTGGTACCTGTTATTGTTTCGTCCGCTAAAACGGGATCGGCGCACGCTGGCGCCCATCGCGGGCCTGATCGCCCTTATGCAGCTGGTCAACGTGTTCTGGATGGTGCAGCCGCCATTCGAGCCCAGTGGGCCCGTGGTCGACTGGTTGGATCTCCTGTCCGTCGTGGGATTTGGTGGCGTGTGGCTGGCCGTCTTCAGCTGGCAACTGACCACACGCCCGCTGCTGGCCGTCAACGACCCACGCGTTCGCCGGACGCTGGAGACCGTGCATGAGCCAGCCTGAAGAACAAGGCAGCGGCTTGCTTGTCCGCATTCTGGAGGTGCTGGTGGTGGTGGCCGCGCTGTTGCGCCGCCGTCCCGCTCCGACGCTGCCAAGTGGGGTTGACGCCGAAGACCTCGGCGGCGGCTACGAGCACAGCGATATGAATCCGCTTGTGGTCGTAGGCGCCGCGCTCGCACTGGTCGGCATGCTGGTGCTCCTGTTCGTCGTGGTGTCATTGTTCGAACAAGCGGTCGTTGGCCTGCCGTTTACCATCAGCCGGCCGGAGGACCTGATCGGTGGACTCCAGGCGCCGGCGGCACCGACGCCGCCAGCGCCAGCACTCGAGGCCCAGTCCGGCCAGACGTCGAACCCGTACCGGGCTGCCGAGGAACAAAAGTTGAACAGCTACGCGTGGGTGGATCGTAGCGCCGGGGTGGTTCGTATTCCTATCGATCGCGCCATGGATCTGACCGCCGAACGCGGGCTGGCGGCTCGGCCGGCGCCGAGTGCAACGCCGCAGGATGACGGCGGCACGTCGCCGTCCATGGCGAGCTCCGGACGCGTGAAGGAGTCATACCCATGAAAGTCATACCCGTTCTCATTCTCGTCGTCCTGCTGGCAGTCCCAACCACGGTACTGGCGCACGACCTGTCACCGGATCAGCTCGCGAACGTCGGCTTCGACCAACGCCTCGGCCAGCGTGTCCCGCTCGATCTCCTGTTTCATGACGAAGACGGCAATTCAGTCCGGTTGGGAGACTACTTCGACAATCGCCCCATCATTCTGTCGCTCAACTACTTTCACTGCCAGAATCTGTGTCAGCTCGAACTCGACGGTCTGATGAATGGGCTGAACGGCATCACCTTTACGCTCGGCCAGGAATTCACGATGATCACCGTCAGCATCGATCCCCGCGAAGGTCCATCCGACGCGCAGGACATCAAGGCACGCACCCTGCGCGGCTACGACAAAGCCGACCAGGGCTCGGACGGTTGGCATGTGCTGACTGGCGACCAGGACTCGATCGACCGGCTGACCGATGCGGTCGGCTTTCGCTACGCGTATGATCCGATCCAGGATGACTTCGCGCATCCCGCCGGCGTGGTGGTCCTGACACCCTCGGGCCAGATCAGCAGCTACCTGTACGGGCTGGATTTCTCCGCCAACGATCTGCGTCTGTCGCTCGTCGATGCCGGCGCGGAGCACATCGGCTCGCTGCTCGATCGCGCGCTGCTGGTGTGCTACCACTACGATCCGCTCACGGGTCGGTACACTCCGTTCGCGCTGAACTTCGTGCGTGGTGGAGCGGTGCTGGGGCTGCTCGCGCTTGTCGGATTACTTGGCTGGCTGTGGCGCGGCGAGTTCCTCGGAAGGACGTCGGGCTGACAGCACATGCAGTGGTTGCCGATCTATCCGCCCCAGGCCTCGGCGATGTCCGGCGAAGTGGACTCGCTGGCGTTGCTCATGCTTGTCGTTAGCCTGCTGATCGCCGTCGGGATTTTCCTGTGCATCGTCACCTTCTGCGTCAAGTACCGGCGTCGCCCCGGCAACGAGCTTGGTCAGCCCGACCACCACACCACGCCCATCGAGATCACGTGGACGGTCATTCCGCTCCTGCTGTGCATGATTCCCTTCGTCTGGGGCGCTCGCATCTATCTCAACGAAGCACAGCCACCCGCCAACGCGCTGGAAGTGTACGTGGTCGCGCGTCAGTGGATGTGGAAGACCGAGCAGCCGGGTGGACAGGAGGAGATCAATACGCTCCACGTGCCCACCGGTCAGGCCGTCAAGCTCACCATGACCTCGCAGGACGTGATCCACAGTTTCTACGTACCCGCCTTCCGCGTCAAAGCCGACGTGCTGCCGGACCGCTACACCACGGTGTGGTTCACAGCTACCCAACCGGGGTCGTACCCGCTGTATTGCGCCCAGTATTGCGGGACGGACCACGCGGCCATGACCGGCCAGGTCACCGCCATGACGCCCGGCGACTACGCCAACTGGCTCAATACCGGTGCAACGGCGTTCCAGTCACCTGCGGCGCAGGGCCGCAAGCTGTTTCAGCAGTATGGCTGCGTGGACTGCCATGAGACTGGACACGGTCCGCCCCTCGCCGGACTGTACGGTCAACCGGTCCTGCTCTCGGACGGGTCGACTGTCATTGCCGATCAGAATTACATTCGCCAGAAGTTGCTCACGCCGAGCGCCACGATCCCGGCGGGCTACGAACCGATTATGCCGTCGTTTGCGGGCCGGCTGAGTGAGGAAGACATCGTCTCGCTCATCGCGTACATTCAGTCGATCGGGCCGAGTCCTGGCACCAGTTCGCCATTGCCGCAACCGGTTCTTCCAGTGCCGAGTGTGGCCGTCCCGTATCCCAGCCCATTGCCCGCGGCGAGTCCGTCACCCGCCTCGTCGGGAGGTACAACCCCATGAGCGCTGTCGCCATTCCGCTCCGTCGTCGCACCTACCTCAACGTCAACTATGCACTGAAGTCCTGGTTGTTGACGACCGACCACAAGCGCATCGCGGTCCTGTACCTGGTCAGCATCACCCTGATGTTTTTCGTCGGCGGCTTCGCTGCCACGCTCATGCGGTTGAACCTGCTGACGCCGAATAGCGTCCTGGTCGACGGTGAGACCTATAACAAACTGTTCACCATGCACGGCGTGGTGATGGTGTGGTTCTTTCTCATCCCGTCCATTCCCGCGGTCCTCGGCAACTTTCTGGTACCGCTGATGATTGGCGCTCGCGACCTCGCTTTCCCGCGCCTCAACCTGCTGAGCTGGTACATCTATATTGTCGGAGCGCTGTTCACCCTGGGCGCACTGCTCATGGGAGGTGTGGACACAGGCTGGACGTTTTACACACCGTTCAGCACCTCCGCGTCTACCACGAACGTCGTGGCAACGGTCGTCGGCATTTTTATCGTCGGCTTTTCGTCCATCCTGACCGGGCTGAACTTTATTGTCAGCATCCATCGCCTGCGGGCCCCGGGCATGACCTGGTTCCGCATGCCGCTGTTCCTGTGGTCCACCTACGCCACCAGCGTGATTCTGATCCTGGCCACCCCCGTCCTGGCCACGACGCTCCTGCTCATCGCAGCCGAGCGCATTCTGCGTATTGGCTTCTTCGATCCTGCGCTCGGCGGCGACCCGCTGCTCTTCCAGAACCTGTTCTGGTTCTATTCGCATCCAGCCGTTTACATCATGATTTTGCCGGGGATGGGCGTCGTCTCAGAGATCATGGCTGCCTTCGCGCATAAACCCGTTTTCGGCTATGGCTTCGTGGCCATGGCCAGCGTGGCGATCGCCGTCCTGGGCTTCCTCGTCTGGGGCCACCACATGTTCGTCGCGGGCGTCTCCGCGCACGTGGCGCTGATGTTCTCGTTGCTGAGCTACATGGTGGCCATCCCGTCCGCGATCAAGGTGTTCAACTGGACGGCGACGCTGCGAAAGGGCGCGATTAGCCTGCGAACCCCCATGCTGTACGCACTTGGTTTCATCGGTCTGTTCACGATGGGTGGATTGACTGGCCTGTGGCTGGCATCACTCGGGCTCGATGTCCAGGTCCACGATACCTACTTCGTCATCGCCCACTTCCACTACATCATGGTCGGCGGCATGGTCATGGCCTATATGGGTGGGCTGCACTACTGGTGGCCGAAAATCACCGGGCGCATGTATCCCGAAATGTGGGGGACCATCGCGGCGATCGTGATTTTCTTCGGTTTCAATCTCACGTTTTTTCCGCAATACATCCTGGGCTATCTCGGCATGCCGCGGCGCTACCACTTCTATCCGCCAGAATTTCAGATGCTCAACGTCATGTCGACCGCCGGCGCATCCATTCTGGCGATTGGGTATTTGTTGCCGCTCATTTACCTGCTCGGCTCACTTCGCTCTGGACGGGAGGCCGGGCCGAATCCCTGGGGCGCCACCGGCCTGGAGTGGCAGACCAGCTCGCCGCCGCCGAAGGACAATTTTCTCGAGCAGCCGATCGTGACTGGCCCGCCATACGACTACCTCGGTCGCGCGGCGCGCCTGGCCGCCGCGTCTGAGGAAAGCGCCGCCGAACGCCAGTGACCACTAGCGCTTCGTCGACGCCGCCGACCGTTCGCGAACGCGAGGGAGTCCCGCTCGGCCACCACTTCAACACATTGGAGCAGGAGCACGAGGCCTCGGAGTTCGGCATGTGGATCTTCCTCATGACCGAGTTGATGTTCTTCGGGGCGTTGTTCGTCGCGTACATCTTCTATCGCACCGTCTATTCCGATGGATTCGCTGAAGGTAGCCGTCATCTCGAGCTCAGCTATGGTGGGCCTAACACGGTCATCCTGATTGTCAGCAGTTTGACCATGGTGCTGGCCGTCCGCAGCGCACAACTCGGAGCACAGCGCAGATTGTTCTGGTACCTGATCGCCACCGCGGTCCTGGGGACTATCTTCATGGTGATCAAAGGCGCTGAGTACTACCAGCACTACCTGGACGGCGAGGTGCCGGGACTGAACTGGACGTACGCCGGTCCATATGCCAACCAGGTGCAGTTGTTTTTCTTCGCCTACTTCGCGCTGACCGGGCTGCACTCGATCCACCTGACGATCGGCATCTGCGTGGTGCTGGTCATCGCCTTCATGGCCCGCCGCGGGGCGTTCCTGACCAGGCACCACGTGCCAGTGGAGATGATGGGGCTGTACTGGCACTTTGTCGACATCGTCTGGATGTTCCTCCTGCCGCTGCTGTATCTGTTCGGCTTTCATCCCTGATGCTGCAGTCAGAAAAAATTGCGCCGAGCCAGACGTGCATTGTGGCTTGTGTGGCACTGGTGGTCCTGACGCTGATCAATATTGGATTGGCGATGGTCGACCTGCGCGGCTGGAACACCCTGATTGGACTGCTGATTGCCGCCTGCCAGGCCGTGATCAGCGTGGTGTTCTTGATGCACCTTCGATGGAGCCGCCCAGTCGTCCGACTGGTCGGCGTCATCGCCCTGCTGTGGCTGGGTATTCTGATTGCGGGGACGATGGACGACGTCCTGACTCGCGGTTGGCTGCCGGTGCCCGGCAAGTAACATTCCCAAATCGCGAAGGCCAGGAAGTCACTGCGCGTCTGTGTACAGTCGAGATCGTCGAAGGGCGAACGAATCTGCCCATACCGAGAGATGCCGCCGCTCGACGAGACGCGAGACCGCGCCGAATGCTATCGCGTGAGTGCTCGGGGCTGCGAATCGCGAGTTGGAGACTCACGTCGACCGGCGTGTAGCCCGTCGCCACGCTGGCTGAGAGTGGAAAACGTCCGCCCTCCGGTGTCGACAGCCGGATAGCGAGCGTCCGCTGACTCTGGGCATAGGAAGTCTACAGGTATGTGTGCCTAACGGGTAGAGACCGGCCAGATCAGTGTTGTGACATCTCGTAGAGGTACAGCGGTGTCGCGTCGGGATCATGGAAGTTGGCCAACTTCTCGATGCCGGTATCGACAATGCCGGGTGGTGCGAAGGCGACGCCCCTGGCCTGCAGGTCGTCGACGACTTGCTGGATAGTGTCGACGCCCAGACCAATCGACATGCCGCCGGCGACAATTGCAGACGTGGTGCGATCTCCGGCCGGATGCAGGCCAATGGTGATGCCCGGAAGTTCAACCTCGGCCCAATCGTCGCCATAGCGCGCCTTCAGATTCAGCCCCAGCGTATCGGTGTAGAAGCTCACGGACCGTTGAAATCCCAAACCATGAGTGTCACGTTGCCAGACGTATACATGCGGCGATTGTAGTTTTGTGCCTTCGGCGCCTACCAGCGGGCGGGATTAAGCGTGCCGCCGTAGGAACCGTCCCGAGTACGCCTCGCCAGTGAAACGTCCGGACCTCCACTGGTCAGCCGCGGTCGATGTGCTCCGCGATTCGTCGGTGGTATCCAGGCTCAGCGGAAAGCATGCGTACGGACCGCAGTGGCAGCAGACTTTGTTGGATCGCAAGCTAAGCGATGATGCGCATCCTGGCCGACCCGAACGATTCCCGCGACCTTGCCGAGGTGGCTGCCATTCAAGATCAGCTCGACCTGACCGCCGGCTCGGCGACGCCGTTTGTGTACCCGGACTACGACGCGACGAGCCTCGCTGCGACCCGCGACGCGCTGTTGGCCCTGGTGGCCCAGTCGACGGACCTGGCACGAACGTTCGGCCGACCGGATCAGGTCGATCCGGTTCGGCATCTCATGGGCGCCGCCGCCGGATGGGGCGGACTGCCCAGCACCGAGGCGGTGTACGTCGCCGCCGCGCCGGAGGCACCCGGCAACCACGAGCTGACCCTGACCGACGTTCCCGTTGACGGCTTCTGGTCGGTTTCCGTGTACAACGCGCAGGGGTTCTTCGAGCGCAATGCCCGCAACAGCTACAGCGTCAACAACGTCACCGGCACACCGAACGCCGACGGATCGGTGACCGTGCGCTTCGGCGACTACCCCGACGACACACCGAACGCCATTCCCACTCCC
>JAFAWJ010000306.1 GCA_019242065.1 Chloroflexota bacterium | reverse complement strand
TCAGGCACTCTTGCGCCGCTTCCCGAGGTACGCCTCGATGACCAGCGGATCGTTCTGGATCTCGGCCGGGGTGCCTTCGGCAATCTTCTTGCCGTAGTCCAGCACGACGACACGATCGGAAATGGTGTTGACCAGCTCCAGCTTGTGCTCGATCAGCAGCACCGTGACACCGAGGTCTTTCAGACTGCGGATCTGGTCCATGAGCTCCAGCGTCTCGGCCGGATTCATGCCCGCGGCCGGTTCGTCGAGCAGCAACAGTTGCGGACGACCGGCCAGTGCGCGCGAGATCTCCACGCGCCGCCGGTTGGCGTACGACAGACTGGAGACGACGTGCTCCAGGCGCGGCACGAGCCGGTTGCCGAACAGGCCGGTGATGTCGCGTGCCCAGGCGATGGCGCCGGCTTCTTCTTTGCGGACCGCCGGCGTGCGGATGACTGAGGCGAAGGTGCCGGTCTTGAGGCGCGCATGCTGCCCGATCAGCACGTTCTCGAGGACGCTCAGATTGTTGAACAGGCGCAGGTTCTGGAAGGTGCGAGTGACGCCCAGCTCCGCGATGCGGTGGGGCGGGAGTCGGGTGATGTCGACGTCGTGATACATGGCGGTGCCGCTGTCCGGTCGAACCAGACCAGTCAACATGTTGAAGAGGGTGGTTTTGCCGGAGCCGTTGGGCCCGATGACGCTCACGATCTCGCCCGGGTTGACAGACAAATCGATGTGATCGGCGGCCAACAGACCGCCGAAGCGTTTGACCAGGCCTTCGACCTTCAGCAGTGGCTCGCCAATTTTGAGCGCGTGATCCTCCTCCGCAATGCGGAAGTTGGGTTTGAAGCCGCCACGGGTGGCCTGTGCACTCTGCTCGACCACACTCAGCGCGCGCACGGTGCGCCGCGCCGGAATCAGGCCCTGGCGGCGGTACAGCATCATCAGCACCAGCACCAGCCCGTAAATCAACTGGTTGGCCTGCGTCAGATCGATCTTCTGGAGGAACACGTTGCCGGTGGCGTTGCCGAGCGTGTGCGCCCACCCGTTGAGCCCGCCCAGGACCAGCCCCTGGAAGACGGTGAGTAACAAGGCACCCAGCGCCACGCCGGGAATACTGCCCATGCCGCCCAGCACCACCATGACCAGAATGATGGTGGAAACCGTGAACTGGAACATGTCCGGAGTCGCGGTCGTCAGTTTGCCGACGTAAAACGATCCGGCCATTCCAGCGACGCCCGCACCAATGGCGAAGGCCAGCAGCTTGTATTTGACATGGTCGATGCCCATCGGACCGGCGGCAAGCTCGTCCTCGCGCAGCGCCAGCCAGGCGCGACCCGTGCGCGAGTACTGCAGCCGGTAGCTGACGAAGATGACGAGCGCCACCAGCGTCAGGATCAGGTAGTAGTACGGCTCCGAGACGAAGCCGAAGCTCCAGCCAAAGATGGACGGGGTCGCGACGCCCGGTAGCCCCTGCGCGCCGTTGGTGACCGCCGAGGCATTGCGCAGCACGATCGGCACGATCTCGCCGAAACCGAGTGTGACGATGGCGATGTAGTCGCCTTTGAGTCGCAGGGTCGGAGCGCCGAACAGGATGCCGAATCCGGCGCACGTCAGCGCGGCGACCGGCAGCATGATCCAGTAGGAGAAGTGGAGCTGCGCCACGTCGCCGTTGCCGAATCTGACCTGGCTGACCTGACCAAGCCAGGCAAATGGCACCCAGAAGAGCGACCAGGGGATCTTCAGCTGGAAGGAGGCCGCCAGACCGTAGGTGTAGGCGCCGAGAGCGAAAAACGCCGCATAGCCCAGGTCGAGCAGACCGGCGAAGCCGACCACGATGTTGAGGCCCAGCGCCAGCAGCACGAAGGTGCCGGCGTTGGCGAAGTTATCGAGGTCGCCGCCGTTGCGGTCGACCAGTGGAAAGAGCAGCAGGACGGCGAACACCAGCACCCAGGCCAGCAGCGTCTGGCGCGAAGAGCTCAGCCGGTCCCAGGCCGCGGGCATACGCAGTCCGGCGACGCGCGGTGGTGCGACCTCCGACGCGCCTGCCGCCGGTTGGGCGACAAAGGCCGGCGGCTGCAGGGAATCCGGAGCGTCGTCCAGCGGCGTCGTGCTCATGCGCGCTGCGGTCGCTGCATCCCGAGCAAGCCGTTGGGCTTGAACACCAGGACGAATATGAGAATAGAAAAAATGACCGCGTCGGACCAGGCGTTGCCGATGAACTGGCCGCTGAGCGATTCGACGAAACCGATCACCAGGCCACCCAGAACGGCACCCGGAATGTTGCCGATGCCACCCAGGACCGCGGCGGTGAAGGCACGCAGCCCAGCCAGATAGCCGACGATGTACGAGGTCAGGCCGTAGTACAGGCCGAAGATGACCGCGGCGGCGCCGGCCAACGCGGAGCCGATCAAAAACGTGACCAGGATGATCAGGTCAATGCGGATGCCCATCATGCGCGCGGCTTCGGGGTCCTGGGCGGTGGCCCGCATGGCTTTGCCGAGCCAGGTGCGGCGCACGAAGAAATCCAGGACCAGCATGAGCACGAGTGCCGAGACCCACAACAGGACGTTTTTCAACGTGACGTTGACGTTGGAGCCGAGGATGCCCCAGCGGTCGGTGGGCACGATGCCCGGGAAGGGCACGTTGTTGGCGAAGTTACTGGCGAACAGAATCAGGCTCTGCAGCACAAGTGAGACGCCGATGGTCGTGATCATCGGCGCGGTACCCGAGATGCCGCGCAGTGGCTTGAGACACAGGCGCTCGATGGTCGCACCCAGGACGCCGGTGATGAGCATGGTGACGGCGAACGTGGCCAGCAGCACCAGCACCAGTGAGGGACCGGTGAGTGGTTTGGCGGTGCGGCCGAATCCAAGGAAGCCGAGGAACCACAGGGCGAAAAAGGTGCCGGCCATGAACACGTTGAAGTGAGCGAAATTGATGAGCTCGATGATGCCGTACACCATCGTGTAACCCAGTGCGATCAGG
>JAFAWJ010000776.1 GCA_019242065.1 Chloroflexota bacterium | reverse complement strand
GCGAATTGGCGCCGGGCGTCACCGTCGACTACGTCCAGGAGCGGACCGAGCCACAACTGGTCATCGCTCCGGACCTGCGTGAGATGTCCTTCGACGGAGTGGCAGCCAGCGCGGTGGCGGCCACGGCAGGCTAGATAGAGGATGGATGGACGCGTCACCCCACGTGCACACGCGCCGCGTGCGACGGCGCGTCCTGCTTCGCCAGACCGGTAGCGCCCTCGGGCTGCTCGCCAGCCTCCCACTCCTGGCGGCGTGCGGCGGCGCCGCCGCGGGTGGCCCGACCACACCGTCCGGGTCCGCGGCAACCCCGGCGCCAGCCGCGCCGCCCACCAGCGGTCCAGGTGGCAAGCTCACGCTGCCGACCTACACGCCGATCGAACTGGTCAAGCCGGACCTGCCGGGCACGGCCGCGGGCGTCGATCCCGGCTATCTGACTTTCCCCAAAACGCTGGTCAAATCCGTCAACGACACACCGGCACACGGCGGTGACGTCGACGTCTTCACGCGCGTCATCCTGGCCACGCCGCCACCGGTCGACGCCAACCAGGCCTGGCAGGCGGTCAACACGGCCATCGGCGCCAACATGCGCGTCAACATGGTGCCCACCGCCGAATACGACACCAAGCTCGCGACCACCATCGCCGGTAGCGACATTCCGGACATGGTGTTCCTCTCGTCGCTGCAAATTCTGGGTATCCCCCAGTTCCTCCAGAAGGCGTGTGCCGACCTCACGCCGTACGTCGCCGGCGACGCCATCAAAGACTATCCCAACCTGGCCAACATTCCGCCCATCGCCTGGAAGCAGACCGTCTACAACAACGGGATCTATGGCGTGCCCATCCCGCGGCCGTACGTGCAGGGCATCTGGTACGTCAATCAGACCCGGTTCGAATCGGTCGGTGCCGACCAGCCCAGGGACGGGGCGGACTTCAAGAGAATCCTCCAGGCGGTAACCAATCCGGGCGCCAGCCAGTGGGGCATCAGCGGCGACGCGGCGTACGCGTTCGGTCTGACGGGCATCGGAGCCGTTCCGCAACTGGCCATGTTTCACGCTCCCAACAACTGGGCGGTGGATGCCAGTGGCAAGTTCGTCAAAGACCTCGAAACCGACGAATTCAAGGCCGCGCTGGCCTACACGCGTGACCTGTGGGCGTCCGGACTGTTTTTCGCCGACGCCCTGACCACGACCTCCTCCAACAACAAGGCGAATCTCGTCGCCGGACGTTTCTCCGTCTATCCCGACGGGTGGTTCTCGTATCCGGTCGAATACTGGGATAGAGGGCTCAAGCTGGATCCGCCCGTCAAATTCCGCACGCTCCATCCGTTCAGCAACGACGGCAGTGCGCCGATCTGGCACCAGTACCAGGCATTCAACGGCATGACCGCCATCAAACAGGCGAGTCCGGATCGCGTCAAGGAGATGCTGCGCATTCTGAATTATCTGGCGGCGCCCTTCGGGAGTGAGGAGGCATTCTTGCTGGAGTTCGGCGTCAAGGACGTCGACTACACCCTGGATGCCAACGGCAGCCCAGTGCTGACGACTCAGGGTCAGGCGGATACCACCGTGTCGTGGCGCTATATGGCGCAACGGCCGCAGATTCTGTTCGACGCGAATGACCCGGAGTTCGCACGAGTCGCCCACGCCGACGAGGAAACGATTATGCCGGTGATCATTCCGGATCCCAGCCTGGGACTGATTTCGACGACGTATCAATCCAAAGGCGGCCTCTTGCTGAAGAACTTCACCGACTCGCTGGTGGACTTCGTGGTCGGCCGCCGGCCGCTCAGCGACTACGACTCGCTGGTGAGCGACTGGCGGTCGAATGGTGGCGATCAGATGCGCACCGAGTTCCAGCAGGCGTACGCGGCGCAGGCCTAGCGCTGAGCAGACGCGTGTGAAAATATCGGGTATCGTATATGAGTTACAAAGGAGTAGCCAGCGCATGACCGCCAGTGAGACTATCGCGGCCGTCCCCGCCGTTGACGTGCTGATACCCACCCCGTCACGCATCGAGGGCCGATGCAAGTAGACCGACCAGCCGGGCCGTTCTTCAACCACCCCGATTTTTCGGGCATTGCCCAGCTGTCGGAGGAGGACCGTGACGCGCTCGATGCGATGTTCCAGCGTCGCGTCGAGGCGGACGTGCGCCGCGGACGCTGGCGCGGCCACTTCTACCAGCTCACGGCCGACCTGGTGATGCTGGAGCATCGGCCGGACTATGCAAAGGCCTTCTACGACGTCCTGCCGTCGCTCCGCAATCGCCTGCGTGAGACCGGCGAGGAGGAATCCGACGCGGTGGAGCTGGTCGCCGAAAGCCTCCAGCACGTGCCCATGTACATTCTATACGGGTGGGAAACCGGCATCTACAACGAGTTCCGCCACCTGCATTTTCGTGGATTGACGAAAGCGCAGCTGATGGAGCTGGTCATGTTTGCACAATTGCAAGCAGGGATGCGGGGTCTGCAGCTGGTCTACAACAGCGTCTCGCGTTTGCTGGTGGACCTCACCGATAATCCGGAGCCGGCGCCATTTCCGAAGGGCTGGGCGCCCGATCCCGACGCCTTCAAAGTCGGCCTGGACCTCTCGACTCGCGAGCTGACCGCGCAGGACCGCGAGCGCATTACGAGCTGGTATGAACGCACAATCGGCTACGTGCCCAATTCGGTGAAGTTCGCGCTGAGCTATCACCCCGAGTTCTACAAGTGGCACCGCGCGCGCTGGGAAGTCATCTTTCTGACGTTGCCGAAGCAGGTAGCGCCGTACGTCATGCTGCGCCAGCACATGCTGACCGGCAATCAAGATGCGCTGCGCGAGGCGGTCCTGCTCGGCAAAGCGTGGGGCATCACCCGTGAATGGACGATGCACGGCCTGGCGACCAGCGCGCTGTACACCGGCTTCGAAGGGCTGTACGCGGCGCACGCCGCGGTCGACGACATCTTCCAGAACTGGGACGCGACGTGACCCTGCGCACCTTTAACGCGCCCGACATCACCGAGGTGCCCGACTTCAGTCCACAGGCGACACAGGAGTTCATCGAAGCGCGCCGCATGCACGGGCTGAACGTCGATCGTGGCTGGGGCCTGATGTATCAGTCGACGGCCGACAACATCATGTTCGACCATCGCCCCGACTACGCGCGCTTCTTTTACGAGGGCCTGCGCACGTTTCGGACGCGGCTGGAGCTGACCCACACCGAGACCAGCAATCCGGTCCAGCTTACGATCACCAGTTTCCAGCATCTCCCGATGTACATTCTGTACGGCTGGGAGACGGGCATTTACAACGAGTTCCGCCACTTGCAGTCACGCGGACTGAGCAAAGCGCAGCTGATGGAGCTGGTCATGTTCGCCCAGCTGCAAGCTGGCATCCGCGGCCTGCAGCTCGTCTACAACGCCGTGGGCAAGCACCTGCCAGACTGGAAGGACGGACCGGGCGAGGTCCCGCTGCCCGAAGGGTGGGCGGCCGATCCAGAGGCGTTCAAAGCGGGCCTGGACCTGTCTGTCCGGCCTATGACCGATGCCGACCACACCGCGATCACGCGCTGGTTCGAGAGCACCATTGGCTATGTGCCGGACTCCGTCAAATTCGCCATCGCGTATCACCCGGAGTTTTACAAGTGGCACCGCGCGCGGTGGGAGATCATCTTTCAGAAGCTACCCAAGCAGACGGCGCCGTACGTGATGCTTCGCCAGCACATGTTGACGGGCAATCACGCCGCCCTGCGCGAGGCGGTTCTGCTCGGCAAAGCGTGGGGCATCACACGCGAGTGGCTGGTCCACGGCTTCGTCGCTACCGGCTATTACACCGGCTTCGAGGCGCTGAGCGCCGCGTTCGAGGCGGTGGATGATATTTTGAGGGAAGCATGAGCATACGCGGCAAGGCTTTTATCGTCGGTGCGTACGAGCACCCCGAACGTCAGATACCCGACAAGACGATCCCACAGATCCACGCCGACATCGCCGTCGGCGCGCTCAAGGACGCCGGCTTGTCGCTACAGGACGTCGACGGCTTCTTCTCGGACGCCAGTGGTCTTGGCATGGGCGTCGTATCGATGGCCGAATACTTGGGCCTGAAGCTGTCCTACATGGACTCGACCGAGTCAGGTGGCTCGTCGTACCTGTGCCACGTCGGGCACGCGGCCTCGGCGATCGCCGAAGGCAAGTGCAAGGTCGCGCTGGTGTCGCTGGCGGGCAAGGGCCGCGGGGGTCCGGGCCGCTACTCGGAAGCGCCGGAGCTTGGCTTCGAGGCGCCCTACGGTCCAGTCACGGTTGCCTGGTACGCCCTCGCGGCGCGCCGGCATATGCACGAGTTCGGGACCACCAGCGAACAGTTGGCCGAGATCAAGGTGGCCGCCTCGAAGCACGCCCAATACAACCCCGACGCCTTCCTCAAAAAGGTGGTCAGCATCGAAGAGGTGGTGAACTCGCCGCTGGTCGCCGATCCGCTGCACCGCCTCGATTCGTGCGTCATCACCGACGGTGGTGGCTCGGTCGTCCTGGTCAGCCCGGATGTTGCGCGCGATCTGCCGCGCCACAAGGTCAAGATTCTCGGCCACGGCGAGTCGCCCAAACATACCAACAACGGTCGCATCGACCTGACGTACACCGGCGCGCGCTGGTCCGGGCCGCGCGCATTCGAAGAGGCGGGCGTCACCCAGTCGGATATCGACTACGCGTCGATCTACGATTCGTTCACGATTACCGTGCTCCTGCAAATCGAGGACCTCGGTTTCTGCGAAAAGGGCAAAGGCGGCCAGTTCGTCTCGGACGGTGCGCTGGTGTCGCCAGGCGGCAAACTCCCGTTCAATACCGACGGCGGTGGTCTGTGCAACAACCATCCCGCCAACCGCGGCGGCATGACCAAGATCATCGAGGCCGTACGCCAGCTGCGCGGCGAGGCTCGACCGGAGGTCCAGGTGGCCAATTGCGACATCGCCCTGGCCCACGGTACCGGCGGCTCGATTGGCTCGCGCATGGGCAGCGCAACTTTGATTCTCGGGCAGGAGGACGCATGACCGACACCGCTGCGAAGGCCTTTCCGGCACCCCCACCGCAGATCAACGTCGAAACCAAAACGTTCTGGGACGCGACCGCCGAGGGCAAGCTCATCCTGCCGCGCTGCAACGCGTGCGACGTCGTGATCTGGTATCCGCGCCTGTTCTGTCCGGAATGCGGCAGCACGGACATCGGCTGGTTTGATGCCAGCGGCAAGGGCACCATTTACAGCTTTACGATCAATCGCCGCGGCCAGGGCGACTATCGCGACATGGCCTACGTGCTTGCGTACGTCGAGCTGGACGAAGGTCCGCGGGTGCTCACCAACATTGTGGACTGCGACCCGGAGCAGGTGTCGGTGGGACAGGCGGTCCAGGTGGTGTTCCATCCGACCTCCAACGGAGCGGCGCTGCCTCGATTCCGACCGGCGTAAGCTTTTGAACCGGCTGACGGGCAAGGTCGCAATTGTGACGGGTGGTGCGTCCGGTATCGGACGCGCCACCGCCAGGCTGATGGCGGCCGAAGGGGCCGCCGTGGCCGTCGGCGACATCGACGTCGACGGCGGCGAGCAGACCATCGCGGACATCGCACGCGCCGGTGGACGTGGTCTGTTCGTGCGCACCGACGTCTCGCGTGCAGACGACGCCGCGCAGCTCGTCGAGGCAACGGCGGCGCGGTTTGGCGCACTGCACGTGCTGCACAACAACGCGTACTGGGCCCGATCGCAGCGCACGGTGCTCGAGCTGGACGAGACCGACTGGGACCGCACGCTGGACGTGTGCCTCAAGGGCATGTTCCTGATGAGTCGCTGCGCGATCCCGCACATGCTGGCTGGCGGCGGCGGGTCGATCGTCAACATGGCGTCGGCGGTGGCGCTGATGGGTAGCCGGGCAAGCCCGGCCTACGTGGCGGCCAAAGGCGCGATCGTCAGCTTCACGAAGTCGCTGGCCATTGATTTCGGAAAACACGGCATCCGCGCCAACTGCATCGCGCCGGGCTCGATCGCGACCGCCGCGAATCTTGATCGGCAGGATGATCCGGCGTGGGTCAACGCGATCCTGGACAACACGCTGCTGACGCGGATTGGCAAGCCAGAGGACATCGCCTCGGCCGTCGTCTTTCTCGCCTCGGACGAGTCGGCGTACGTCACGGGCACCACGCTCGTCGTCGACGGCGGCGCGACGTCAACCCCGAGGTGGGGTCGAAACTAGCCTCAGCCTTCGCTGCCGAGCGCTTCGGCCACCGAGTCGCGCACGTGATGAATGTGGTCGCGCGCGTGCGCCTCGGCGGCATCGGCGTCGCCCGCCGCGACGGCGTCCACGATCGCCCGGTGGTGCGACTGCATCAGCCGCAGCCGATCCGGACCATAGATCGGCTCGCGCAGACAGCGGACGCACAGCCCCTGCACGCTGCGATGCACGCGCTCCGCCAGTTCGGCGAGCTCGAAATTGCCGCTCAGGTCGTTGATCGCGCGGTGAAAGGCCACCTCTAATCGGTTCCACTCGACGCGATCGCGCATCACGTCTTCTTTGGCCTCAGCCGCGACCAGGGCCTCGGCGCGAAGCAGATCGCGCGTGTGCTGAGTCGCCGCGCGTCGCACGGCGCGGCACTCGAGCACCTCGCGAATCTCGAACAGGTCCAGGATCTCGCGCAGGTCAAATTCGGCGACGACCGCGCCGCGATTGGGCGACAGGCGCACCAGTCCCTCGCGGTCCAGCCGCCGCAGCGCCTCGCGCACGGGGGTGGTCGAGATGGAAAAATGGCGAGCCAGCGCGGCTTCGCGCAGACGTGTGCCCGGGAGCAGCGCGCCAGAGGTAATGGAATCGCGCAGCGCGACGTAAGCGATGTCGACCAGGCTCTGGCGTGCGCCGCCGACGGCCAGCCCGGCGAGCGCAGGCAGCTCGACGTCGCTCATGACGGTAGTCGCAGCCTGGTGCGTGGGCCGATGCGCTGGGCGCGGATCAGTTCGACGTCGCTCATGACGGTAGTCGCAGCCTGGTGCGTGGGCCGATGCGCTGGGCACCGATCAGCGCGTCACGCAGGCTGACCAGGTGGGCGCGCGTGTGTCGCACCGCGCCCTCGGCGTCGCGCGCCGCGACGCAGCGCAGGATCGCGTGGTGTTGCGCGTGCAGGGCCCTCAACACATCAGGTGTCAGAATTGGACACGCCGTCAGGCCGTCGCGCAAGGTCCGTTCGGCCATGCTGGCCAGCACCAGGTTGCCGCCCTGGTCATCCAGGGCGCGGTGCACCCGGATCTCGAGCGCGGCCCACTGCGCGAGGTGGCCGGCGTCGATCGCGCGCTCAAGCTCGGCAAGCGCCTGGCGAGCAGCCAGCAGATCCCGCATAGCGGCGGCAGCGACTCGCGAGACCGCGTGCGACTCCAGGACCGCCGCGAGCTCGAAGGTGTGGTGCAGTTCGGCACAGGTGGGCGCCGGCGACGCGGTCCTGAGGGTAAAGGGCGAGTGCCGGACGGGTGTAACCGGGCGCGGGCGACGGTGCACGGCCCGACCAATTCTGCATCATATACAATCGATGGTCAACACCCGGTCTGCCGTGGCAGGAGGGCGGTAAGGTGTCTGTCACTGCCTATGAAGATTGAGAGCTGCGTCGTCCAGCCCGTCCGCGTGCGGTACGACGAAACCGTCAGCGGCACCCACCTCGTCGTGCGCGTGCAGACTGACGCGGGCATCGAAGGCATCAGTTTCGTCAGTCGGCTTGGCGGTTCCAACCTGCAGCCCCTGGCGCTGCTCATCGCCAACGCCGCCGAGCAGGCCAGAGACGAGGACCTGATGAACGCCGAGGCGGTCTACGCCCGACTGTACCGCGCCGGCGTCGGGGCGCCGCCGAGTGGCCTGGAAGTCCGCGCCGCGAGCGCCATCGAGTGCGCCGCCTGGGACATCCGCGGCAAGGCCCTCGGCCAGCCGGTGTGGCGGCTGCTGGGTGGATTTCGGCAACGTCTGCCGGTGTCCGCCAACTGGGGACTCCAGCACGGGGCGGATCGCGAGACGCTCGCGCGCCGCGCGCACGACCTGATCCAGCGCGGCTATCGCGCCATCAAGTTTCAGGTCGGCTTTTTAGATCGCGACGCGGCCCTTGCCCACATGCGCCTGATGCGCGACATCGTCGGACCCGAGGTCCGCATCATCGTCGACGCCAATCAGCGCTGGACCGTCAAACAGGCGATCGCGATGGGCAACGCGCTCGCGGAGTACAACCCGTACTGGATCGAGGACCCGGTGGTCGCGCACGACGTACAGGGATTGCAACAGGTGAAGGACGCGCTGACGGTACGCATCTGTGCCGGTGAGGTGTACCAGAATATTCCTCAGTTCCGCCGACTGGTCGAAGAGCGCGCGACGGACCAGGTCATGATCGACCAGGACCTGGGGCTGACCGGCTTCATGCACGTCGCGCATCTGGCCGACGCGTACGGGCTGCCGGTGGTCAATCACCTGGCCTCCGAGATCCTGGCGCACGGCATGGCCGCGGCGCCCAATGGACTGATCGTCGGCTTCTATCCATGGGCCCAGCCGCTGTTGAAAATACCGGCCCACGTCGAAGATGGGGAGCTGTGTCTGACGGAGACACCTGGCCTGGGTCTGGACCTGGACGAAGATGCCGTCCGCCACTTCGCGATTGGGGCTGCGTCATGACGGATCAGGGCTACTCGCTCAAGATCCAGCTGCCGCGCCTCGAGCTGCCGGATTTTTACGCCTCGATGTCACGCATGAACAAGGCGTCGCTGGTCATGCTGCACGAAGGTGGCATCGTCTCCAGTGAGCTCGCCTCACGCATCGCCGAGGCCACACAGCGCCTGATCGACCGCGAAGCGCAACCTGGCGCGCGCCGTTCCCACGACTACCTGGACTTCGAGCGCGACCTGCTGGCGGCGGTCGGCGCGGAAGCGTCCTGGCTGCACGTGGGCCGCAGCCGACAGGACATGCTGTCGACCGGAGTCAGCCTGTGGCTGCGCTCCGAATACCTGGCCTTCTTCGAAGATCTGCTGCTGGTCCGCGAGGGCTTGCTGGACCTTGTTTCGCAGCACACACAGACGGTGATTCCTATGTACACACATGGAGTCCAGGCCCAGCCAACCTCATTGGCCCACTATCTGCTGGCGATTCTCGATGGCTTCGATCGAACCGCCGACCGGACGGCGGAGGCCTTCGCCCGCACGAACCGGAGTCCACTTGGTGCTGGAGCCGGCAGCACGTCGTCATTTCCGATCAACCGCGAGCGGCTCGCACAGCTTCTCGGCTTTGGCGACGTGGTCGACAACGCCTTCGATGCCAACCTGGTGGCGCCCGTCGATGCGGCGCTGGAGCTGGTGCAGATCTTCGCCACGCTCTCGGTGCAGATCGGTCAGTTGATGCAGGATCTGATGGCGCAGTTCTACCTGGTCGATTCGTGGCTGAACCTGGACCCGAGCTCGGCGTTGACGGGGATCAGCAGCATGATGCCGCAGAAGCGCAACCCGCGCGTGTTGGAAGTCATCCGCGAACACGCCAGCATCATCATCGGATCAGCCGAATCGATGACGCTGCTGGCCCACAACGTGACCTCGGGGATGAGCGACGTTCGCGAAACGGTCACCAGTACGGTGCCGGCCGGCCGCATGCACGAGATGCTGTATCTGCTGACGCGGACAGTCGGGGCGGTGGTCGTCGACCCGCGACGCTCGCTCGCCGAGGTGAACCGCGATTACTCGGCGATGACCAACCTCGCGGAGTGCCTGGTGCAGGCCGCAGGCGTGCCATTCCGTGAGGCGCACGAGTTTGCCTCGCGGTTGACGGACTACGGGCGGCAGCGCGGCATTCGTCCGCCAGACATCCGGTATGCCGACGCGGCGGTGCTGTACCGCGAGTGTCTGTCGTCGGAGCTGCCGCTGTCGGAGATGGACTTTGCGGCGGCGATTGATCCGCGGCGCATTCTCACGACGCGCCGCGGCCGGGGCGGCCCTCAGCCTGACGAGGTCCAGCGCATGCTGCGTGAAGCCGAACAGTCGATTGCCGCCCACCGCCGCTGGCTCGATGACCGCCAGACCGACGTGCGAGAGGCAGATTCAGCGCTGGACTCGGCGTTCCGAGCGCTGATGACGGCGGCGTAGCTTACGGCTCGGTGATCGAGATGACACCATCGGCGAGCAGGTCATCCAGCCGATCCGCGAGTCCGAGCGACTCGAGGATGATTGGTGCGTCGGCGC